>DTSG01000231.1 GCA_012965455.1 Planctomycetaceae bacterium
GTGTGTTTCCATACGCGGAAAAACACTCTGACGGCAGTGGATGACGTAAGTTTTTCTTTGCCCGCGGGTGTCACGCTGGGCGTAGTTGGAGAGTCTGGAGCAGGAAAGTCAACAGTCGCGTTTTCGATACTTCGATTGATCGATTCACCAGGCGAAATAGTCTCTGGTCGGATTGAATTTGAAGGCCGGGATTTGATGGCCCTCTCAGAGCAGGAAATGGAGGGGATTCGTGGTAATCGAATCTGCATGATTTTTCAGGATCCTATGGTGACGTTAAATCCGGTCTATCGGATTGGGGATCAGATTGCTGAGGGATTAATCCTCCACCGTGGCTCCTCGAAGAAGGAAGCTCACGAGAAAGCTGTAACCGCGCTGCGCGAGGTGTCGATGCCTTCGCCGGAACTAAGAGCACGAGCGTACCCGCACGAACTAAGCGGGGGCATGCAGCAGCGCGCGATTATTGCTGCTGCAATTGCGTTGAATCCAGCGTTAATCATTGCAGACGAACCAACCACTGCGCTGGATGCTACGATCCAGGCGCAGATACTAGAATTATTGAGTCGTTTGATCAAAGAGCACTCCACCTCGCTCATCTTGGTCACGCATAACCTTGCCGTGGTGGCAGAGATGGCCGATATGATTGCTGTCATGTACGCTGGACGCATAATTGAAATGGGTTACAAGGCCGACATTCTCGACCACCCACTTCATCCTTATACCGTCGGCCTACTTGAATCTGTTCCGAGCATGACCAAGACGACGTCGCGCATTAAACAGATACCTGGACTCATGCCCAGTCTCGATGACTTGCCAGCCGGGTGTAGTTTTAGCCCGCGCTGTAGTTCCTGCCGTACCCCAGATTGTTTTGAAAGACCACCACTACGGGAAATCTCGCCGGGAAGACGGGTTGCCTGCCATTTCCCGTTGACCTGAGGAGGCGGGAATGACAGAGAAAGCCATGGCGACGCCGCTACTCAGCACCGAAGGTTTGATCAAATACTACTCTGTCGGGCGTCAACAACTTTTGCGACCGAAATGGAGTGACAACCGCTTGCGGTTTGACAGAAAAATGGTGAAAGCTGTCAATGGTGTTGACCTTTCGATTTCGAAAGGGGAAACCCTGTCGTTGGTCGGAGAAAGTGGATGTGGCAAGTCGACGGTTGCACGGCTGATTCTGCAGTTGATTAAGCCAACCGGTGGAAAAATCAGTTATGACGGGGTAAATCTTGTGGAACTGTCACGTCATAAAATGGCGCCATTTAGAAAAGACATTCAAATGATTTTTCAAAATCCGTATGGATCGTTGAATCCGCGTATGAAAGTGGTGGATATCATCACCGAGCCGATAGAAGTGCATGGCCTCGGTGCCGATCAAGGGTCCTCATCCGAACAGATTGGTAAGCAAGCCGCGGTAGCAAGAGTGCTTCAAGTCATGCAGGAGTGCGGGCTTGATTCCAACCATGGCGATCGTTACCCGCATCAGTTTTCAGGAGGTCAGCGGCAGCGGATTGCCATTGCACGTGCCATCGTAACCAAACCGAAGTTAGTAATTCTCGATGAGCCAGTTTCTGCACTTGACGTTTCCATCCAGGCTCAGATATTGAACCTTTTAAAAGATATGCAGGCGATGATGGAATTGACCTATCTTTTCATATCACATGATCTTTCAGTCGTCCGCCAAATATCAACCCGCGTAGCTGTCATGTACTTGGGCGCTATCTGCGAGTTAGGCCGTTGTGATGATATTTTCTCTGCGCCGCGCCACCACTACACACGTGCGCTGTTCAGTGCTGTTCCCGACATTTCATCTCGAAGCAGGCGATCTACTAAAGCGATAGGGGAATTGCCTAGTGCAACCGATTTACCGTCTGGCTGTACCTTTCATCCTCGTTGCCCTGCTGCTCAAGAAAAATGCCGTGTAGAAGTACCAAAGTTAACTGAAATTTCAGAAGATCAATTTTGTGCTTGCCATTTTCCGGCATAAAGACGAGAAACGGCGGTACCATCAATTTTTGTAGGAGAAATACGACGTTACGCGTAGAGCAACCGTAGTGAATGAGTGCGCCGAAACTTGTATGTAGGTGATGCGTTACACTCGACCGGTCAGTATTTCAAGCGCCTTATTATTACCGTCAGAGGAATCATGGAGTTTGTTATGACCAAGACCCACGTACTCACTGTCGAGCCGATGACCGAAGAAAGCTTTGCAGGTTTCGGCGATCTTTGGTATGCCCGGGAGATGCCTGGGGACCACCGAATTCTTTTTCCAACCGGCTATAGCCACGACGGCCACTCGACGGTGCACGTGATCTGGCAGCCACAGGAGGGCCGCACATTCAATGAGCTTGAGCGTCATTTCGGTGTGACCCAAAGTTTCATCCAGTTGTCGGGTGCGCCAGCGGTGGTATGCGCGGCACTGCCGACTGATCTAGATGATCCGAACGACATTCCCGCACCCGGGGACGTACGCGCCTTTCTTGTTGATCCGGAAAAAGGTTATTCATTCAAGCGCGGGACCTGGCACTCTCTGAATCGTCACATCTTGAAGTCCCCTGGCGCTACTTTCCTGATTCTCAACTCAAGCCCAAACCCGACCCAACTGGTTAACTACGAGACCGGGGCTGGTACCTTATCGCGCGATCTCGATGTTGATCCGGCACCGAAGAGCCTAGAACACGCTGCTGCGTCGGGTATTGCATTTGAAATAAGTACTTGAACTGCGTGTAGTACCAGTCAATACCGGAATTTGCAGGCAGTTATATCAAGTAAAGCAGTCGCTGGGAATGGCCGACCACCCAGGAAAGTAGGACCAATGTCCACTGGCCGGAGGGAGGCATCTTTCGCGGAAAAGTACTCGCGAGAGACGGTGCTTGTTACCCAATACCTAGACTCAGTAATCGTATGCGGGTATTAATTATACTAAACTGATTTACACCAGAACCTTTTTATACTCACATCAATTAATGCTTTTGACATCATTTGAAATAAGTCATCACTATATAGCAACCAGAAATCGTCGAAAGTCTTTTCCAAGAATTCTGCATCACAGGACAGTACATGTTTTGTTAACTTTTTATATGAAGTTAAAGGTTTCGTATTTCCTTGATACCACCTGGCCACATCGTGGGTGAGGTCCAAAGTTCTAGTCTGCGCTCTATAAGATATATCCAAGCAAATCGCACCAAGATCCCTGCTTTCAAGGACCCATTTCTCTGCACCAGCGAGTTTTTCTCTGTATCAGGTAGGTCTATCTCTACCGTAGAGCCAGCCATCGCTAATACTCCGTCCGTGGAAGTGATCAGCACAGTTCCAGATGCTGCACCATGAGTAGCACCGTTCCAACGTTTACCATTTCTCCATTCACCGATGTATTTCCTAGTGCCCCATGTTTCAGTTCCTTGGCCATGCCAGTTGCCGTCTCTCCATTCACCGACGTACTTTTCTCCATCGGCATGGGTATAGGTGCCTTGGCCATGCAGAACACCATTAACTAACTCGCCAGTGTAAGTGCCATCTCTGTATTCAATAGTCTCCGCCCCAGCCCCAACAGAAAACACCACCAACAGAATTTGAAGTAAACGCTTCATAC
>DTSG01000232.1 GCA_012965455.1 Planctomycetaceae bacterium
GTCGTCGCTCCCCTAGAGACGCTTACACTGGCAGCTCGTATTGGTGGCGTCTTTGTTATTGAAAGTCGTGATGGGACGGTCCATGAGATTCACTCACCATCATTCCCTGCTAAAACTATCGTAATTTCCGCCGCAGCCCACTAACGCGTAAAACTATGAACCGATCATTAAGGTCCACAACCTTCTCAAACCCGTGTGCCTCGGACTTCATGGGATGCCTTGCTTTCATCTTACTCGTTGTTTTCACGGTACCGCAAGTTGTCGCAGAAGCGACTATCGTCGCCTTCGGTGATTCCACCACAGCGACTCGCGGGCAACTCAATATTTACGCTAAGCGTTTAGCAGCAGCGCCGACGCTGCAACCCTTTGACCTCAAAATAATCAACGCGGGTGTTGGCGGGAACAATACCAGCTTGGCAAGCAAACGCTTCGACCGCGACGTTCTCAGGCACCACGCCGACGTCGTCATCATCCAATTCGGAATTAACGACGCGGCCGTCGACGTATGGCGAACACCTCCGGCGACGCTGCCTAGAATCAGCTTACAACAATTCGAGGTAAACTTAGAGCATTTCATTACAGCGGCCCAATCTCAAGGTGCTCAAGTTATCCTCATGACGCCCAATCCAATGCGTTGGACGTCGCAACTGAAAACACTCTATGGGAAGGCTCCTTATGCGGTGAATGAACCTAACGGCTTTAACAAATTGCTCGTCAAATACGCTGCGTCGGTGCGCAAACTAGCAAACACGCAGCAGGTACCGCTGGTCGACATCTACCAAGTTTTTCAGGACTATAATAAACAGCCCAACCAATCTATCGATACATTGCTACTTGACGGGATGCATCCTAATGACCGCGGGCACCAAATTATTGCTAAGCTATTAGTAAGAGAGATCGCCAAGATTTTAGAGCGCTAGCTTCGCATCCATTCGCGGATGTGCGCTGCCGCTACAGCTAGACCTTTATTCGAGCAACACCTCCATGACGCAACACAAGAGCAACCGTCGTCAATTCCTGCGAAATTCCACCACAATTGGGCTCGGGGCTACTGGGTTAGGAATTTCAAATCCGACTGGAGCCGCTGAAAGGGAATCAACCGTGAGTCAGACAAACACCGACCCACCACACGACATGAAACAAAATCTAAGGCAATGCCTCGGTGGCGATTGGCCCGATCCTTGTGACCTCAAACCGACGGTTACCAAAACACAACAGATGGATGGCTACCGTTTGGAATGGCTAAGTTACGAAGTGGAAGTCGGAGACCGAGTGCCCGCAATTGCGCTGGTCCCCGACGCCGCGGCGAAAAGTTCGACGGCACCGGCAATCGTTATTTGGCATCAGCACAATGGCCAATGGCATCTTGGCAAGAGCGAGCCGGCGGGGCTGGCAGGTAACGCAATGCACCACACTGGAGTAGCACTCGTCAAACTGGGCTACATCGTGCTCTGCCCGGATGCACTCTGTTTTGAAGAACGTCAAGATTCACAACAAAAGCTCAAGGGTGGCGGCTTTGAGCGATTTGAATTCCTGCGTTATGTCGTGGCTGGAAAAAGCATGGCCTGGAAGAACATATTGGACATGCGGCGTGCGGTGGACTATTTAGTGTCGAGACCCGAGGTTGATGCCGAACGTATTGGTTGTTACGGGCATTCGATGGGTTCGACGCATACGTGGATGGTGGGGCCGTGGGAACCCCGTTTAAAATGTCTCGTAGGAAATTGTTGTTTGCCAACCTATGCCGCGATCCACCGCACGAAGTTGTTGCACTGTTTCCCCAACTTTGTTCCTGGTTGGGAACAATTCGGCGACACACCCGAGATTGCGGGACTGATCGCGCCGCGTCGACTACACCTGAATTTTGGCGAAACAGATCGGGGTTCACCGATCAAAGAAGTTCGAGCTGGCGTAAAACAGATTGCCGAAATCTACACGAAAAGTAATGCTGCAGAGCAATTCAGTTATTACATTGAACCGGACACTGGGCATGTTCTCAGCGATGAAATGTGGCGGCGTACGCGTAATGTATTTGCTAGTGTGTTGCGGTAGGGACCGGACCCGCCACGATAAAACCAACCGTTGTGCGATCGGGCCTTCCGTGTTTCGTAGTCCACCGCTCAAACCACAGCGGACCGTTTTTCGACAACGGGCAGCCACAGGACTGCCTACACCATAGTCGGGATGAGAGGATTTGAACCTCCGACCTTTTGACCCCCAGTCAAACGCGCTAACCAGGCTGCGCTACATCCCGTTGATGCGGTGTATTCTAATTCAGTTCACGACGTTGGTGTATCCCATACTAGAAACTATTTTTCCTAGACGGTATTATCGTAGATAAGTTGAAACCAAATGCTTGGAGATGCTATTGTGCACCATTTTGCTGATCGCCTTACTGCCGCCGTCCGCCGCACGAAAACCCCCGCACTCGTAGGGATCGACCCGCGACTAGCCAACCTACCTGCACCGCTGCAGCCCACCGCCGAATCTCCCTCGCCTGAACAAGTCGCCAGCGCATTCGTCGAATTTAGTCAAGGCATCATCGATGTCGTCGCGCCACTCGTTCCAGCCGTCAAACCACAATCCGCCTTCTTCGAGCAAATCGGTCCCGCCGGCACAGTAGCCCTGGGCGAAGTTATTCAATACGCCCGCAGCAAAGGTCTAGTCGTTATTACCGACGCCAAACGCAATGACATTGGTAGCACCGCCGACGCCTATGCTCAGGCTTACCTCGGTCCCCCAAGCTCCACGCCCTTTGCGTCCGACTGCCTGACCGTTAGTCCCTACCTCGGCGAAGATAGCCTTGAACCCTTCGTCGAAATCGCCCAACAAAATGGTAACGGCATCTTTGTACTCGTCAAAACCTCAAACCCCGGAGGCGGGCGATTCCAGGATCTCGTCGCGGACGGACAACCCGTCTACCAACATGTGGCCCAACTAGTCAATCAACTCGCACTAAACACCCCCGGACAGGACTCCAGCCACTCGTACGGCTGCGTCGGCGCCGTTGTCGGAGCGACTTATCCTGAACAGCTCGTCGCACTGCGACAAACCATGCCCAACACGTGGCTCCTAGTGCCTGGCTATGGCGCCCAAGGCGGTGGCGCTAGTGATGTTGCCGGCGGCTTTGACGAACAGGGGCTCGGCGCAATTATCAACAGCTCCCGCGAAATCATCTTTGCCCATGACCGCGAGGAATTTCGTGACAAGTTCTCACCACAGAATTGGCAACGCGCAGTTGAAGCCGCCACGCTAGACATGATCGCCGGTCTCGCTGCCGAAACTCCCGCGGGAAAACTGCAGGATGCCAGTTAATGGATAACACCAACGACGACATACACGGCGACACCCCAGAAACGGTAACGACTCTTGAAATCGAATACGGCAATCCTCGCTTGCACGCTCGCCGAGGCTATATCACCCTACTTGCCGCTGCCGCTATAATCGCCGCCGTGTGGTTCTCACCTTGGTTCGACCAAGCTCAAATTCTACAGTGGCTGGCCGAACAACAATCTTCCGCTAAATCATACGCCGAAACAAATCTCCTATCGGCCACACTAATTGCGATGGTGGTTTACGTTATCGTA
>DTSG01000233.1 GCA_012965455.1 Planctomycetaceae bacterium
CACAATGTGCAGGCGGCCTTGGAACAAATCGATGCTGTGTTACTCATCGGCGGTGGTGATCTCTGTCCCGCTTGTTACGGTGGCAGTGCCCATGAAACAATCTATATGACGGATCCTCAACGCGACGCTTATGAAATCGAGTTGACACAAGCCGTGCTCGAGTCGGATAAGCCGGTTTTGGGGATTTGCCGTGGACTGCAAATCTTAAACACAGTGCTCGGCGGGACCTTGCATGAACATTTACCCGACGTGTATGGCGATTCGATTAAGCATCGGTTGCCCCCTCGAGAACCAGTAAATCATGAAGTATCCGTCGTCGCCGATTCGATGTTAGCTGAGATTGTGGGCGAGTTGATATTCAGTGCTCCAAGTTGGCATCATCAATGCTTGGATCAAGTAGCCGAGGAATTGACCGTGATCGCAACAGCAGCCGATGGTGTTATCGAAGCAGTTCAATGGACCGCTAAGAGATGGTGTTTAGCCGTTCAGTGGCACCCAGAACTCGCTGCTGCTGAGGATCCATTACAACAAAAAATATTTGACGCGCTGGTCGCTAGTTGTCTGCCGTGATTTAACATATTTGTTACATAGAGTGATTTTATAAAAAGGAATTCCTGTTCATGGGACGACTGCAAGATCAAGTGGCATTAATAACCGGCGCAGCCGGCGGTATTGGGCGGGCAACAGCACTGCGTTTTGCCGCAGAAGGTGCCAAGTTAGTATTAACGGATATAGACGACACTGAAGGTGCACAGACGTTGCAGCAAGTCCAAGCGGTGGGGGCCGAAGTAATCTATGTGCACGCCGATGTGTCTCGCGGTGAAGATTGCCAAGCGATGGTTGCCGCGGCAGAAACTGCGTTCGACGGTTTGCATATTTTGTTTAACAACGCCGGCATCATGCATCCCGAGGACGGTGATGCGATGAGTACCGAAGAACATATCTGGGATTTGACGATGGCCATTAATTTGCGTGGCGTCTATTTGGGTTGCAAATATGGGATCCCGTTGATGCTGAAATCTGGTGGCGGCAGTATTATCAATACCGCGTCGTTCGTAGCGCTCATGGGTGCAGCCACTCCACAACTCGCCTACACCGCTAGTAAAGGTGGGGTGTTGGCCATGACACGTGAGTTGGCCGTCATCCATGCGCGGCAAAACCTCCGCTGTAACGCACTGTGCCCAGGGCCGTTACACACCAAGATGTTAATGGACTTTTTGGATACGGAGCAAAAGAAACAACGCCGCCTTGTACACATTCCAATGGGACGCTTCGGCTTAGCCACGGAGATGGCAGATGCCGCCTTGTACCTAGCCAGTAGCGAATCTTCCTATGTAAACGGAACTGAGTTTGTTGTCGATGGCGGAATCACCGCCGCTTACGTCACGCCCGCTGATTAACAACCGGCAAGGAATGGGCTGTGAAGATACCGTCCGGGCCCTGCGAGATTGTCAGTTTGTTTTTAGTGATTAGGTTTTACCCCGTCGCAAGGCATCGTCACCGAACCGATCTCGAATCAAATCAGAAACCTCATCTAGTTTTTCGCGCTGCTTACTGTCCGCTTGGTCAAATAAACCTTGCTGCCGTACACCACTACCTAATCCGCTCACGCCCATTCCAATCAATCGCAAACGCAACTCTCGATCGGGCAAGCGGTTCTCGAGCATCTCATTCACCGTTTCATAAAACACTTCCGTTGCATCACTCGGCAGAGACAATGTCTTTGACCGCGTGAACGTCTGGAAGTCATGATAGCGCACTTTTAGGTTAACCGTCTTGGCATGCAAGCCTGCACTGCGTAGTCGCTGGGACACTTGATCCACCAAATCCCGCAAATGCTCACGCAACACGCCTATGTCAGCAACATCCTCAGCAAAAGTCTGTTCGTTGGAAATCGATTTCGCACGACAATCAGGCACTACTTCACGCGCATCAAGACCACGTGCTAAGTGCCACATTTGAGTTCCCACCTTGCCAAACAACCGCTGCAAACTTTCCTCAGTTAACGACTTTAATTGTTTGATCGTATGGACGCCTAACGCCGTCAGTTTTTTCTCCGTTGCCTTGCCCACACCCCAGATCCTCTTAACCGGCAACGGTTCTAGAAACGATTGAACCTCCTCATCCTTAATAATGCAAAAACCATCAGGTTTATCAGCGTCGCTGGCAAGCTTTGCTAGATATTTATTGGAAGCCACGCCGACCGAAGCAACCAAGTGCAATTCATCTTTGATTTCTTGTTTGATCCGCCTCCCAATCACTTCAGCACTACCAAAAAGCGATTCGCTACCACCAACATCGAGAAACGCTTCGTCGAGCGACAGCGGCTCAACTAACGGGGTGTAGCGAAAGAAAATTTCCCGCAGCTGTTGCGATATCTCCGCATAGAAAGCCAAACGTGGCACAATGACCACCGCGTGCGGGCACAGTTTAAGCGCTGTTTTAGTCGGCATGGCACTATACACGCCAAATTGCCGCACCTCATAACTTGCGGCGGCGACCACACCCCGCCGCTCCGCACTGCCTCCAACAATGACCGGCTGACCCATCAAGCTCTGATTCTCACGCTGCTCGACCGACGCGAAAAAGGCATCCATATCGATGTGTAAAATTGAAGCAGTCATGAGCCATCATTATTAGTAATTCTTGACGATACGCCAACACCGATGAATGCGACGGTTTCGATAATCATCGGGCACGGTCTGTTTACTTATCTCATGACACTCCGCCGGTATTTTATCTTCGTCAAACTTGAACCGTCGATAATTCGTAGAAAAATAAATGACGCCACCTGTTCGCATTCGCAGCAGTACGTGCTTTAACAAGCTATCCCAGTCATCTTGAATTACCCAATCGGTAGCGGTTGATTTGCTGTTGGAAAACGTCGGTGGATCGACAACTGCCAAATCAAACATCTCGCGCTCAGGCAGCGCCGTAATATACTCTCGAATTCCCGTAGGTATGTAATGATGCTCGGAACCCGTGAACCCGTTAAGTTTCATGTTGCGCTCAGCCCATTGCAAATATCGTTTTGACAAATCCACGCTCGTCGTGGATGCCGCTCCGCCATCGGCCGCATACACCGTAAACGAACCGGTATAGGCAAACAGGTTCAGAAAATCTTTCCCGCGGGATTCTTCTAACACGAGCTTCCTAGTTTCGCGGTGATCCAAGAACAAGCCCGTGTCGACATAGTCCGATAAATTCACGATGAACTTCAAACCATTTTCTTGGGCTTCAATTTCATAACGATCCATTGCCAGTTGTTCATGTTGGCTGAGACCCTTTTGTTGTTTACGCCGTTTCAAGAAGGTCTGCGTGTGGGGCACGTCCAAAGCATCCGCTGCTGTGGTCCGCATCAAATCCAACCATTGTTGATGGGCGGCCAAATCGCGATCATGCGGCCGTTCAAACTCGCTTAAATGTAAGTGATCTTCATAAAGGTCAACAACCAATGGAATTTCAGGGATGTCCTTTTCGTAAAGTCGAAAACAAGTCACGCCTCGTTTGCTGGGCCATTTGCGCAAATGCTTCGCTCGTTTGGTTAGCCGCCGTTTAAACAACTCAGCCTGTTCAACCGCTTTGTCATCCAACTCTCCAAACACTGCCGTGGGAGATTCATCGAGGTTGCGGGGTCCATGGAACTGATAATACGTGCATTCGATCCGCGCATTGTATAACTTGCGGCGGCGGTCAGCTTGTTTTTGAATCACTCGTTCAAATCGATCAAAGGATGTCAAAATGTAATGCGACCAGGTTGGTAATCGTCGCAACACCTCAGGCATCGATTCGTAAAGTGGCTCCAAATCTCGATATCCACTGAGCCGCTCACCATAGGGTGGGTTGGTGATCATACAACCGAAACGGCGACTACTGCTGATATCTTCAAAGGCCTTCTCTTCAAAATGAATGTTGTCGCCCACGCCCGCTAACTCCGCGTTGTGACGAGCAATTTTCAAGACGCGAAAATCAATATCCGTGGCCAACAACATCTCCGGAAACTTCGGCTCCAATAAATCATCCGCTTCCGTTTTCGCTGCGGACCACGAAACATCAGAAATTGTGTCCCAATCACTAGCTGCAAATTCACGGTTGCGACCAGGAGCCATATTTCTGGCGAGCATCGCCGCTTCAATAGGGATCGTACCACTACCACAAAACGGATCCATAAAGGGACGCTTTTTGTTCCAGAAACTCAACTGCACAAGTGTCGAAGCGAGTGTTTCTTTGAGTGGAGCGCCACCAGCTTCAGCGCGATAGCCGCGTTTATGTAAACTGGGGCCGGTCGTGTCGATCGTCAACGTTGCCCTATCGTCAAGCAAGGCGATCTGACATTTAATCTGTGGTCCATCCTCCGGCAATTCCGTCACACCGTGCTGTTGACAAAGCGCTTCCACAATCGCTTTCTTCACCGCGCGTTGGCAAGCCGGAACGCTCGAGAGCTGTGAACGAATCGAACGACCAACTACTGGAAAACAGCCGTTCACCGGAATCCATTCGTCCCAGCGAATAGACTTGGTCGTTTCAAACAATGCGTCAAAGTCTTTCGCCTCGAAGGACGCCATCTGAATGAGCACACGATCCGCTGTTCGCAACCACAAATTGGCTCGACAAATCGCTAAAGCATCACCGGTAAACTGAATCCACCCTGGCGCAATTACTTTTCCTTCATAGCCCAATGCTGCTAACTCTCGTTTGACCACGGCCTCGATCCCAAAGGCAGTCGTTGCAATGAGTGTATATGGATTCGCCATGAAAATTTTTTCTGTTTCAAGTGGTTAAGAAAAGACGTGTTGAGATGAAATAACACGGGCAAGGCTACATGGTAGCAGCAACTAACGTGTTCCTGTCAAATACTCTGCCGATTTGCGGTATTGCTACACATCGTCATCGTTAGAAGTAATCTGGTGCAATTCTTGACTCGGTTGAGGCGACAATGGCGAACCGGAAGAACCGTTGGAACTTTCGGAACATTTGGAACATCCACTGCCTGATTTTCCTCGCAGCAAGGCGACCAAGCGATAGAGGACGTATCCAACCGCCGCGATACAAACCACGCCGACAAATATGTTTTGGATTTGCTCATTCATCATTAACTGTCCCGCCAATCAAATGGAACTCTTGGATCAGATGCAACGGATTAATCGTGGTCAGACCGTCAGACTACTGCTAGCAACAACAAACGTTACCCAAGCTGCAACATAAGCCAAAACAGTCATATAGACAAATGTGAACAGCGGCCATCGCCAAGATTGAGTCTCTTTTTTTAATACCGCTAGTGTTGACACGCATTGTGCACAAAGGGCAAAAAACACCATGATTGAAAGCCCCACAGGAACAGTGAAAACCGGTTTCGTGGGGTCATCATCCCAGCGTGCATTTCTTAAGTGGTCCCGCAGTCCCACCGATGCCTCGTCCTCTTGGTCACCCAAATTGTAAATCACTCCCATCGTTCCAACGACAACTTCCCGTGCTGGAAACGATGCCAACACGGCAATGCCAATCTTCCAATCCCAACCCAATGGTCTAACGACTGGCTCAATCGCTTGACCAGCTCTCCCTAAGTAACTGTTACGCAACTGAATTCCCGAAGTTTGTGTCGCTGAGAGTTGCTCCATTGTCCCCTCGCTACGGGGAAAATAGGCCAATGCCCAAATCAAGACGGTACAAGCCAGAATCAACGTCCCCGCTTGCTTCACAAAATCCATCCCTTGCTGGAACATCTTACGTGACACAATCGATACGCTAGGCATCTTGAAGCTTGGCAACTCCATTACAAATACCGGGGTTTCGCCTTTCAATATTGTTTTCTTCAATATCCAAGCCACACAAATAGCAACGACTATGCCGAGTGAGTACATGCTGAGCAGTACAAGTGCTTGCTGGCTAATCCAACCACCGAGGACTCGCCGCTCCGGAATACAAGCTGCGGTGAGCAATATATAAACTGGTAGCCGCGCACTACAACTCATCAACGGCGCAATCAACATGGTTGCCAGCCGATCGTTGCGGTTCTTGATGGACCGCGCTGCCATGATCCCTGGAATCGCACAAGCAAACGATGACAATAATGGAATGAACGATTTCCCACTCAGACCAACTTTAGACATGATGTTGTCCATCAAATAGGCAGCCCGAGCCATATAACCAAAATCTTCCATAAGCCCGATAAAGAAAAAGAGAATCAAAATCTGTGGCAAGAAGATCACGACGCCGCCGATTCCTGCTATGAGACCATCGACGATAAGTGACCGCAATATTCCCTCTGCAATCAGCGATTCAACCCCACTACCGAGCCACTGGAACAACGTGCCAATCAAATCCATCGCTGGTCCTGACCAACTAAATACTGCTTGAAATAACAGTGTTAACATCGCTAGAAAAACGAGCGAACCAGAAAACGGATGAATCAGCACGCGGTCCAACCATCGCCGGCGGACTAAACTATGGTCCGTGTCACCGCGTTCGACGACTGAACTGACAACCTGATTAATCCAAGCATAGCGAGCAATCGGTTCCATACTGATACGATCACCTGCGGCGTCGAGCTGCTGCTTACATAAGTCCAATGCAGCATTAAATTCTGATGTCTGTTTCGACTCGACTTGCTCATCTACGCACGACTCAACGTCTGTGGATAATGCCAACTCGTTCAAGAAGCGGCGACGTTGGCAAGCAACCGCGGGGGCTGCTGTCGCTGTTGTTGCGGAAGCGATGGCAGCTTCAACTGATTCAGAAAACGTCACTGTGGTTGTAGCAACAACGGCCGCAGAGGCAATTGCCGATCGCAATTCAACAATACCCTGCTTACGACTTCCATGCGTAACGACCACCGGTACACCAAGTGCTGCCGACAATTGTTCGACGTCAATTGCTGTTTTAGCTTGTGTCGCAATATCCATCATGTTCAATGCCACGACTGCGGGAATGCCCAATTCTAGCACCTGCGTTGTGAGATATAAATTGCGCACAAGATTACTCGCATCCAATACACAAACAACAACATCCATGACCTGCATGTCAGCCACGTTTGGTGTCAACAAAACATCGACAGCAATCTGTTCGTCCGGTGAGGCAGGATTTAGACTGTACAATCCCGGTAAGTCGATGATCGCTAATTCCCTACCCTCGTGCGTACAACGGCCAACGAATTTTTCAATGGTCGCACCAGGATAGTTTCCAACCTGTTGTTGTCCGCCAACGAGTGCGTTGAATAAAGATGATTTCCCTGTGTTGGGATTTCCTAGCAAGGCAACGCGTAGAGACTTATCATTTTCATTCATCGCTGACTTGCATCTTTCTCGCAAACTTCTTGCATCACTTGTACTTCAACTCGACGCGCTTCCGCTTTACGCAAACTTAGTGAGAACCCCAGTAATTCAAATTCCAGTGGGTCTCCCAGTGGACCAGAACCAACTCGAGTGACTTGAGTGCCAGGTACCAACCCCATCTCTAGCAAACGTAATGACACACCGTCAGCCTCATGGACGGCAACGACATTTGCAGCGGAGCTGCGGCGCAAATCAGAAAGAAACAAAGGAGGCATGGGGCGGCTTTCATAGCTTTTTAGCGGTAAATCTAGTGCAAACACCTTTATTGAGTTTCATTCTCATTTACCAATCGTCGTTTGTCGACACATCGGGTCGCAAGAAAGTCAATTCAATACCAAATATCCTCTCAAACACAGGGTATACTCACCCCCCACTGTAACCCATAAAACCGGCATTACCGGCACAACCGTTAAAGAGTGCCAGGAGGGATTGCCGAAATGAGATACATGTAGAATCAGCGATAGATCGCCCTTTTGCGGTAAGAATTGCTCATCCCTAAATAACCAAGCCCTTAACGTAACGGGTTCCAACGGTGCGTCGCTTACTGCACACAATTACAGACACCATTGGCAAGAATGTAAAACTTGCCGTGATAACGCTGTGCATTTTGCTGATGCAGGTCACGTTTTTATCTGCACAAGACACTCCGGACGACGAACCCGTTACACCGTCTCCGAGTGACATCCCAACGCTGCCGGAAACAACCGTTCAAGGCGTCATCCCGTTTCCTCATGACCCTCTACGCATCTGGCTTGACAACGGCCTCGATGCTCAAGGCGATCCGTTGTTCAGCAATGGCCAACGCTTCAACCAATCGATATTACGGTCACCCTCCCACCGCAGCATCATCGACTTGCGTGAACTGCTTGAACGGTCGCCAGTCGATATGTATCAAGCCATCGAGCGCGAAGCCGGCGTTCTTGTGCAGCGCACCCAACGCGGCGCAGCCTCACCATTTATCCGCGGGCTCACCGGACAGCAGGTCGTCATTCTTGTGGATGGAATTCGCATGAACAATTCTACTTTCCGTTCAGGTCCCAATCAGTATTTCAATACCATTGACCCTGGCATGGTCGACCATATCGAAGTCATTCGTGGACCCCAAACAGTTCTCTATGGATCCGATGCGATGGGCGGTGTTATCAACGTGATCACGCGACAAACCGGTCTAGGCTCCACTCCCAACGGTCCCATCAAAACATGGACCAATCGCTACTCATCTGCCGACAACGCCTTCTACACTCGCATGAACTACCAATACCACAACGGCAAGACTGGGATCTTTCTAGGCTCCGGATATGCCAATGTTAACAATCTTGATCGGGGTGGCAACTTGGGAAGACAACCAGCCACAGACTACTCTCAGTATTCTGGTGACATCCGCATTGATCGCATCATTGCCGACAACCAAACATTGACGTTTTCACTCCAGCACTTCGTCCAAGAAGACCTTTTCCGTAGCGATCGCTTCCCCAGTCGCCGTACCATTTTCGACCCACAACAGCGATCCATGATGTATTTGCGAATGCAGGGGCACGACATGCATAACTTCTTTGACCAATACTCGCTGACCTTCTCTTACCACCGTCAACGTGAGCAAGTGAAAGATCGCCGTCTCAGCCAACCGTACTTTGAAGAATCTGAAACGGATAATAACACCTTTGGATTTTCGCTATTGCTGGGTACGGACCTAGCAGACCAATCCCACCTGACCTATGGCGTCGACATGTATAACGACGTGGTGGACTCCTTTAAGAACCGCTTCGATGCGACGACGGGAAATTTCCTGTCTGCTCGCAATCCGACTTACCCAGATGATGGATGGAGTCGCCAGACAGGTGCTTTTGTTCAATACGACAAGCAACTCAACGATCACTTAGGTGTCACAGCCGGCACTCGGTTTACGCGATCCCACGTGCAAGCCACTCCGATTCTTAAAGTGGACGATGACGGAGACCCGCTCACCGACCCAGTCGACACACCCGTACACATTTCACCCAGTTTCGACAACTGGTCCGCTAGTGGTGGTCTTGCCTACCAACTCAACGCTGACTTAATGCTCGTCGGATCCATCTCCGAAGGATTTCGAGCTCCCAACCTCGACGACCTAGCATCGAACAATGACAACGTCCAACAAGCAGCGGCGGACACACCCAGCATTGACCTACTGCCGGAAACGAGCTTGAGTTACGAAGTTGCTCTGCGTAAGGAAACCGATGATCTTCGCTGGCAAGCAACCACTTACTGGATGGACATCGACAACATGATCTTGCGGACCCCTGCCGGATCCGACGGTACTAGCATCTTGTTTTCACGTAGCAATCGCGATTCCAAAATCAATGGATTCGAGTTCTATGCTGAAAAGCGAGTCGATGAAAACTGGACACTCTATGGCAATTTCTCGTACATCCTTGGACAAGATCAAGTCCTCAACGAACCTCTTAGCCGTATCCCTCCCACCCAAGGTATCATGGGACTGCGATGGCGGAATTCGGAAAAGTATGAGTATCTTGATTTCTATGCGTGGATGGTTCGTCTTCAAGATCGCTTGAACTTCCAAGACATCAGTGACAATCGAATACCAAACGGTGGCACCCCGGGTTACACCACATTCAATATTCGTTATGGAACGATGCTCAGCGACACTCAACGAATTACTGTCGAGCTTGAAAACATCCTTGACCAAGCTTACCGAGTGCACGGTAGCGGAGTTGACGGCGCGGGTTTCTCAGCAAACATTCAATATAGTTTCGAGTTCTAAACCGCGAAGTCGCTGCAACAGGCGGCCGTTTGCTAGCCACAGACTGCTCGTGCCCTACCGCACGATCATCTCACCATTCATGACTAGCCAATGGCCGGGGAACGTACATAGGTACGGATAGTTCCCCGACTGCGTTGGTGCCGTGAAATAAATTGTGAACGACTCACGCGGTAACACAATATCGGTATATGCCAACACCGCTTTGGTCTGAGGAATATACTGCCGCACCATCGCATCGGGGTCAGAAATCAACTTATTCGTCAGGTCGCCGACCTCGCGCAATGTACCGGGTGCTAATAATGCCCAATTGTGCGGCACGACATCCGGATTCTTTAAGGTCAAGGCAATCCTCTCGCCCGGATTAACCTGGAACGATCTTGTTTGAAACGACAGGTTCGTCCCCGTTTGAATTTCAATCGCTCGCGCATCGGCGAGCTCCTCGACATACGGATTCGGAACTTTCCTAGTGGCTAAGGCTAGATCGGCCAAGATCGGGTGTGGAGCGATCGGTTTGTGATCCAAGGCCACCAATCCCTCGGCCTCTATAAAGGACTTCTCGTCTAACGCATGTACTGTCACAAATAGTTCACGAAACTGACCTTTGCCAATTTGTAAACGCAAATATAACTGATTGACGGGCTGTAAATCCGGAATCTCTAGAAACAACGATCTACCATCATCGACAACACTCGCCGACTTAATCGCAACATAATCGTGTCCTTGCATGCCAAAATGTTTTCCAGAATACTCGGGCGACCCGTACTGTCCGCCGTAACGATAATTCCAACTCATCGCAAAATGACTTTCAATTTCATTGGCGGTCGCTTCGTCAATCTTTTCTGAAAACTGGACCATCACACCGTTGCGATATGTGTGTATTCCAAGTGGTTGTTGAACATTACCACCCCGATATCGCACTCTCTGAAAACAACCATCCGTGGGCGTATAGCTCCCCCAGCCTTGCATTCCAGTCACATACAACTGACCATCAAACGGACTAAATCGACCACGATGTGTACCTGACAGAAAATCCCCCGGCAACGGTACAACGGCACCTTGCAACTGGCCGCTAACATCATCACGGAGCACTAAGAACATCTTTCCGGTACCAAACGAAAAATGCAGTAACTGGCCGGTAAGTGGTCCCCAGCGTTTACTCTGAACCACCTGTTGTCCACCCGCTTGGTTATCCACTCCCCGCGGCAAGTAAACCAATGGCAGATCAGGGACCTCCTCGCCGCGCGGCCCTGGGAATCCAAAATGCCCTACCCGCTGTTGCCCCGTACGCACAGCACAGATCATCGATGCCGGTGTCCATGTTCCCTCAGCACAGGGTACGGTCAAAACGCCATCGACCGTTAGACCCAATCCATCCGGATTTCTAAACCCTGTTGCAATAATATCCGTTTGAGCACCATCGGCCGAGATCCTCAAAATCCCCTGACCACCGACAGCCGTGTAGAAATTCCCCTCGGCATCTCGCTCTAACCCGCAGATGAAGTCGTGACCGCCCGCCGATGTCGTGAATTGATTACTGAAGCATTCGTAATAATCTGCTTCGCCGTCTCCGTTGCGGTCGACCAATCTGGTCAATTGATCACGACAAATAACAAACACCCCGTCGCTGTCCACGACGATGCCAAGTGGCTGATGCAAACCTGATGCAAACCGCTGCCAAGTCGCTTGTCGCGAGGGATACTCGTAATTGGTGATCCGCCACACATCCCCGTGCATCGTCGCTAACAATGCTGAACCGTCCGGAAGAAACCCAATTCCTGTCCCAAAAAATGGCACGTTCCACGGATTTTCCCGAGGCAACTTCAACGTATCAGTTGCATACGGTTTTTGATCGCCATGTTCAACATTGGATTGAAGTGTCCGCTGCCAGATACGTTGTGGTTGCCCGATGTCCAACCCCTTCGCAGTAAATGCGGCAAGCGAAACGCTGCGTTGAAATTCCCCATCTACAACCCACGGTGAATCGCGATAAATATCCCCATTAATTTCATAGACAAAGACAATTCGGTCACCATTGCGATAAAACCCTCGATACTTCTTTGTTTTAATTTCACCCGCAGCTATCGCCGTTTTGCCATTATCGGCAAAAGCAACCGGCTCGCCCGCCATCGTGACGCCCCCGAGAAACCCATGGCGGACGCCGGAGAACTTCAAAAACTTGCCCCGCCAGACTTGGCGGTACGTCAACGTCTCTGGGTCAAACATACACGCCAACTCACGATCCTTACCAAGTTGCACACAGACGCTACGCATGATTGTCTGCGCACCGTCACGAAACACTCCAGACTGGACGCGACCGAGAACCACATGATTCCAACCGTCGCTTGCCCAAGTCTCTTCGTTTTGATTGCCCCAGTGTCCCTGCTCACCCCCATCAAGACCGGGATAAGCCATCAGTACCGGCGGCATTTGTTCACCGACAAGCAACTTGCCCCGAAAGTGCTCCGCTTCCTTCGCATAAAAATCATAAATCCGGTCACGATTAACGTCCGCTTGCCAATACG
>DTSG01000234.1 GCA_012965455.1 Planctomycetaceae bacterium
AAGCACAGAGACCATTTCACGCTCTACTCGAAAATGAAGTTCGGCGGAAACCATGTCCGCGACCACAAGTGCTTTGTCGGCAACACCACCACAAATCCGGACTCACTTGACCAGATTGTTGCGTCCCACATCGGCCACTTGACCCGAGTTAGAAATGTCGTTACTTTTATCAGCCATGCCCATCACCATATCGTCGCATCGTGGCGTAACAGGCTACCCGTCATGCCGATTCAATCGACAAGGCTTCTGTTTGAAACGCTCTTCGCCAAGACCGATACAAAAACGCAGGAGCGACTGCTGGCCCATAAGAAGAGCGTTCTGGACGGTTCTCTCGAAGAAGCAAAAGCTCTTATGACGCGTGTCTCGGGCCGCGACCGACAACGACTGGAAGAATACTTCGCGGCTCTGCGTGAATCGGAGCAGGAACTCAATAAGTCAATTGCGTGGCTCAACGAACCGCGACAGGATGTTGAGTTCCCGGTCGCACCTCAACTTGAGAATAACTTCCTTGCGTCGGACGTTGACAAGAAACGGTTTCTGGAAAACCCACGTCAGATTCAGCGGGGGATTGCATTCGACATGATCTACAAGGCATTCAGGTTTGACATAACGCGTGTGGTTAATTTCTACATGACAGGACTCGATCATGACCATCACATCACGACGCACAACGTGCCAAAATCTGAGAACGCCCGCAATAGTTTGACGAAATATGACTCGTCTTTTTATTCACTTTTGTCACATTTTTACGACAAACTCGCGAGCACCAATGCCGATTCCGGCGGAACGCTGATGGATGAGACGGTTACCGTCGCCACTGGCAACAATAGCGTGAGTCAGGCAATGGGTCCGCATAACGGCAACGAAATCCCTGTCTTTGTCGCAGGCGGGCAGTTCTCAAACCACGGTGGGCATGTCATTCGCAAAGGTGAGACAACCTGCGATATCTATCTATCGATTCTTCAACAATTTGGCATCCGGCGAGACCATTTCGGCAATAGCAAGAAGGTCATCCAACTCTGAGATTATGTTGCATCATATGGTCACACGTGCTGTTGTTTTCTTATCGTTGGTTGCCATCGTCTGTAATGCAAATTGCAGTGCGAATGAACGCGCGCAAGTACAGAAGTTCTTCAACGCGTTCTGTGTGTCCTGCCATGGAGTAGAAACGTCCGAAGCCGGTCTCCGCCTCGATCGGATGGGGGGGAACAAATGGGGCGATCCAGACCTGTTGCAAGATATTTACATGGCGATTGACCTTGGCGAGATGCCCCCGGATGATGCGGATAAACATCCAAAAGCCGGACAGACGAAGGGACTGCAGGAGGCCTTAGGTAGGCAACTGCACGCACTCGCGGAGGCACAAAAACCGGGAATGCTAAAGCGGTTAAGTCGTGTTGAGTATCAAAACACAGTGAACGATGTGTTTGACACTAGCTTTGCTCTTTCCCACCAATTGCCCCTGGACAACATCGACGCCGGTTTTAATAACAACGCCGACCAGCTTCATGTGTCGATTGGCGACATGGAGACATACTTCACCGTTGCGAATATGATTGCCGAGAGTGTCGTTAGTGAGAAACCGGATCCGCGCGTTGTTGTCTATTCAACCAAAAATACTGACATAGATTCGCTCAGCCACAAAGACAATACGAACGGGTTTGCCCCGTCCCTTGAACAGGAGTTGCGCCCTCTAGTTTTCGCATCACCAGCGACCCAGATAAAAATTAATCCGTCGGTTAAAACGAACGGCCGCTATCGGATTGTTCTAAAAGGCTTCTACGTTATGGCTGAGTTTGTTCCGGGAAGCCGTGCTGAAGAAAGATTGCCTGCCGTTAAGAATTTGTCAACTATTGGTGTCGATGCGGCCCTATCAGTTGCTCATTCGATGAGCTACTTCCTTCGTAAAAACTCAGGAGTGGGACAAAGTATTGTTACGGTGATTCCAAATAATGCTGCATGGCAGGTCTTTGATCCCCGTGAAGGTTTCACAACACAACTTTCATCCGATGACACGATTGTTCTTAGATGCAATTCTGTCAAGCCGGGCGGTGCTCAACGGATGTTTTGTATCGAGAATGCGACCATCACGGGGCCCGTATACGAGTCGTGGCCGCCAAGGACATCCTTCTATGAAACCTACTGCAGGGATATCGACTCTTCGACAGGCTTTGAAGCGTGTCAGTCCATTTTGAATCGTCTAGCACAGAAACTATATCGCCGACCCGTCACTGGCGTAGAAATGCAACAAGTTTATACTCTTGCGAAAAAGGAGTTCGCACAGGGACGGAGTATTTACTCGGGTCTGCAAGCAGCTATCCGTGGAATGCTATGTTCCCCGAATTTCCTATATAAACAGGAAGGCGCGTCGGAGTCGCTTGGCGAGTATGCGATCGCCTCGCGTATGTCGTATTTCCTGTGGAACTCCCTGCCTGACGACACGCTTTACAATCTGGCGAGGCAGGGGAAGTTGAAGGATGCAGCGGTGCGGAGGGAGCAAGCTCTCCGAATGCTGCAGGACGATAAAAGCCATCGGTTTGCCAAAGATTATGTTTACCAGTGGCTCGATCTTGAAAAACTCGATATTATCGAACCGGATGTAAGTATCTTTGCCGTTGACGAATTTGATCTTGTCCGAGATCAGATTAAAGAAGAACCGGTGGAGTTTTTCAAGGAAGTGCTTGCAAGCAATCTGAGCCTACAGAACTTTATTGACTCGGATTTTGTAATGATCACACCGGAGCTCAACTACATATATCGGATCGAAGGTCACGCGGTCGCAACGCCCAGCAAGAGACCTGGTGCTAGTAAAGTGTCACCAAGCGACTACAGGCCCAAAGAGATTACTTCGGAATTCACCAAAGTGATGCTCGGGAAGAACGATAGACGTCGCGGGGGCCTTCTGACACAGGCGGGCTTCATGTTGATGACGACTAACAATGGGGAATACACCAATCCGTTTTATCGTGGTGCATGGGTACTGAAAAGCTTTTACGGTGATCAACTAGAGACACCGGCAGATCTGGAAATCGCTGCACTGCAGCCCCCGACCAACACGGAGACGATCAGACAGACGATCGACGCGCATCGTGAGAATGCCAGTTGCAACGCCTGTCACAGGAAGATGGATCCCCTTGGCATCGCTTTGGAGAACTTCGACGTTATCGGGCGGTGGCGGGATCGGTACACTGATGTTGTTAACTATGGCATCACGCGTGAGGACGGCGGTGATAATGCAGGAGGCTTCCCTGTGGATACTAAAACCGTCCATATGGACGGCCGTACCTTCGAGGGTCCACAGGGCCTCAAGAATATACTGCTGGAAGACAACGACAAATTGTCCCGCGTCTTCGTGGAAAAGTTATTGTCCTATGCATTGGCACGCCGACTCACTTTTCGTGATCGCGAAATGCTTAACCTGCTATATGAGCAGTCCGCTGATGCGGACTACCGACTGCGTGACATTTTGTTATCGATCGTCTCATCTGAATTTTTCACTAGACGATAACAAAGAGACAACAAAACAAAATCGCTTTCGCAGCCCCGATGGGGACGTTTTGTGAACCATCAAGGTGTAC
>DTSG01000235.1 GCA_012965455.1 Planctomycetaceae bacterium
GTGCTCTCGTTGGTGGTGGACGCTGGACAATTGGCGAGTACGTCAACGGCTCACGCCGCTTCTTGACTAAAACCGGCGGCCAGATGGCTACTGATACAGATCTTGCCATTTCCTTGCTGTACCAAGGAAACACAGCGACATTGAAATCGGGTGGTGATTCTGTGCTCGAATGGCAATTCAGCGATGCGGGTAACGACGGTAAATTTGGTCTGTTAGCAATTAATGCTCAGGTCGAATTCGACGATTTCTATGCCAAGGCAGTTGATGCTGCGATGGGCGAATAGGGGCCACGAATTAGGCTCTCGAATTGGCACAAATTATACGTGTCCTCTGCGGCAGGCTGTTCCTACGAGCGTATGTCAGATAAAATGCAGGGGATGGTTGATGCATCTTATCCCCTAATTCTTTCTTGAAAAACGCGTTGAAGAATGGTTCAGTGGCAACAAAAAACGGTGGTTATTACCGGAGGTTCTGCGGGGCTGGGGAAAGAACTGGCACTGGCATTTCTACAGCGTCAGGCAACCGTTATCGTCGTAGCGCGCGATAGTGAACGGTTGGAAAATCTAAAACGCACATCTGATGACCGTATCCATACGTATGTATGTGATGTTACTAGTGACGAGTCGGTCGATGAATTGATGACGGCGCTCAAAGTAGATTTCGATAAGATCGATGTGTGGGTTAACAATGTTGGTAGGAGTGATCGGGGCGAGGCTCGAGCTACGACTGTCGCTGAATTTGAGAAGTCGTTGCAGATAAATTTTCTCTCGGCGGTACGGTGTACCAACGCAATTCTGCCGTTACTGGTGGAGTCTCGTGGCAAACTCATTAATATCGGTTCCTTGGCGTGCAAGAGCGGGGGAATGTATATTGGAGCCTATCCTGCAGGTAAACATGCATTGGCCGCGTACAGCCAGCAGTTGCGAATGGAGTTAGCCGAAGATTTGGTGCACGTACTATTAGTTTGTCCAGGTCCGGTAGATCGCCGTGAACCTCGGTCGCAGACTGCTCAATACGATATTTCAGATTCGCTGCCAACAGCAGCGACGGGTCCTGGCGGGGGAGTGCGATTAAAGTTGATTGATCCAGAACGACTCGCAAAACAGATCATTCGTGCATGTGAAAAGAACAAACTTGAATTAGTCGTTCCTCGTCGCGCAAAACTATTGTTTGCAATTTCTCAGTTATGCCCACGGTTGGGCGATTGGGTGTTGCGCAAGAAAACAAATACGAAATCTTAATCGAAATCGGCAGTGTTGTTTCTGAACTTGAAAAATGATGGTTGACGTGGTTGTCACGATTTGTATTTTTTGCCACGATAAAATAGCCCCAGCCAAATACCCAATACTTCCCGCCATAATACAGATTTAAGAGTTACAACTAATAGAAAGAATCCCATGAGTGCGTTTCCTGAAATATCAAAAATTCAATACGAAGGCCCTGAATCAACCGACCTTCTTTCCTATCGTTGGTATAACGCGGAGGAAGTGATTGAAGGCAAGACGATGCAGGATCATCTGCGGTTGAGCGTGGTGTATTGGCATACGTTTCGAGGTACTGGCTCGGACCCTTTTGGAGCACCAACGATGGTTCGCCCCTGGGATGATGGCAGCGAGAGTGTCGAGAACGCCTGTAATCGAGCACGCGCGGCGTTCGAGTTCATGGAAAAGCTAGGCGTACCGTTTTATGCATTCCACGATCGTGATGTTGCACCGGAAGGAGCATCGTTGGCCGAATCGCATGCAAACCTCGATGCGGTATGTGCGGTACTCCAGGAAGAACAACAACGAACCGGAATCAAGTTATTGTGGGGTACGGCAAACTTATTCAGTAACCCACGTTACATGCATGGAGCATCGACGAGTTGCAATGCGGACGCTTTTGCTTATGGAGCCGCTCAAGTCAAGAAGTGCTTGGAAGTGACGCTGGAACTCGGTGGTGAAAACTATGTCTTTTGGGGCGGTCGTGAGGGTTACCAGACGTTGTACAACACGGATCTAAAACGTGAAATTGACCATATGGGACAGTTCATGAATATGGCTGTGGATTACGCGAATAAGATTGGATTCGAAGGCACGTTTCTGATTGAACCTAAACCCAAGGAACCGACGAAGCACCAGTATGACTCGGATGTGGCTGCCTGTATTAATTTCCTCCGATCTTATGGGTTGATGGAACGATTCAAACTCAATATCGAAACTAACCATGCTACGCTAGCTGGGCATACGATGATGCATGAGCTCGATTATGCAGGCGCTCAGGACATGTTAGGGTCGATTGATGCCAACACTGGCGACCTGTTGTTAGGTTGGGATACCGATCAATTCTTGACGGACAACTATGTCGCGACGCAGATAATGTTGGTATTACTGAAGTATGGTGGATTGACGTCGGGTGGAGTGAATTTCGATGCGAAGGTTCGTCGCGAGAGCTTTGAGCCGATCGATTTGTTTTACGCTCATGTTGGTGGGATTGATTGTTTTGCTCGTGGGCTACGGATTGCGGCGGCGATACGAGCCGACGGCAAACTCGATCAATTCGTCACTGATCGTTATGGTAGTTGGGATACGGGTGTGGGCGCTGACATCGAAGCGAACAACCACGACTTCGAATCGCTAGAGGCCTATATGCTGGAACAAGGCGAAATCACCGCAAACGTGAGCGGCCGACAAGAAATGGTCGAGAATTTAATCAACCAGTATATGTAACATTAAGCAACGGCATGACACTTGATTCGTTAAACAACTGACACGGAAAGCAATGATGGCAATAGCAGCGAAAAACACTATCGGAACCCGTTCCAAAATTATTGCGACTCTAGGTCCGGTTTCTTCGAGCTTGGCAGCGATTGAGCAATTAGTGGAAGCTGGGGTCGATGTTTTTCGTTTGAATATGGCACACGGAACTCGCGCTGAGCATGAAACCTCGATCGGGCGGATTCGCGAGTGCTCGGTTCGCCATCGCCGTCCGGTAGCAGTGCTCGTTGATCTTGCTGGTCCCAAAATTCGTTTAGGTGAATTGGCACACGATCCTTACGAGTGCCGGATTGGCGACGAGATTCGTTTTGTTCGCGGAGACGCAGCTGATTGTGAATCGTCGTTTACGACTAACTACGGACGACTGATCGATGAACTTAGTGATGGCGATCGCATTATGTTAGCCGACGGCGTTGTGGAGCTTAAAGTTCTCGACGCCAGTCAGGATGAAGCGGTGTGTCAGGTCATTGAGGGTGGCACAATCCGCAGTCGCCAAGGAGTGAATCTTCCTGGCGTGGCCTTGAGCGTACCGGCGATGACCGAGGACGATTTTGACAATGCCCATTGGTCAGCCGAGTTAGGGGTAGATTTTATTAGCTTGAGTTTTGTCCGCTCTCCAGAAGAAATCGTAGACCTAAAAAAACTCGTACGGTCGCACTCGTCGCAAGCGATGGTTATTGCAAAAATTGAAAAGCGAGAAGCGTTAGACCGGCTTGACGAAATCATACTCGCTTCGGACGGCGTTATGGTTGCCCGTGGTGATTTAGGTGTCGAGATCGATGTCGCTGAAACTCCGATTGTACAAAAACACATG
>DTSG01000236.1 GCA_012965455.1 Planctomycetaceae bacterium
AGACATCATTGAAGTGAGAATTTTCAGCTAAAAACCCATAGCCTGGATGAATAGCGTCAGCGTTGCCAACTTCGGCGGCACTGATAACGCGGTCGATCTTGAGATAACTTTCGCTGGAGCGAGCGGGACCGACACAATAGGCCTCATCGGCGAGGTCTAAGTAAGCAGCCCCGCGGTCGCCTTCGCTGAAAATGGCGATGGTTTCGATTCCCATTTCCTTACAGGCGCGCATTACTCGTAATGCAATTTCGCCGCGGTTCGCTATTAAGATGCGTTTGTACATATAAGTGGAGATCGAACAATAAGAGATAGATTTATTGAGTACACCTACCAAGTAGGTATGAACTACTAAATTGATTTATGACGGTTGGATTGCCAAATTGCAGACCCCGCGACAAAAATTAGGCGCTGGTGTCAACTTTGAATAACGGCTTGCCAACGTCGACAGGAGTTTGGTCATCAACGAGTACAGCCACGATCTTTCCGCGAATTTCTGCCGCCAATTCATTGAAAACTTTCATAGCCTCGACAATGCAGACCGTCGATTCCGCCGTAACCATATCACCGACTTGGACATACGGTTCCGATTCGGGATTGGGACGGCAGTAAAAGGTGCCAACCATGGGACTGCTAATTGTCACAATATGGTCAGGGTCCGCTACTTCTTCATTGTCCGCTGCAGCCGTTGGTGCGGCTACTGGAGCTGGCGCAGAGGCAACGACAGGCATGACGCCGCCAGACCTGGACAAGCGAATCTTTTCGCCGTTTTGTTCTAAATCGATCTCGGTTATGTCGTTCTCCTTCATGAACTCTACGTACTGATGGAGACGATCGATATCGAAAACATTGCCGGATTTCGCCATGCTACGCTTTCTTTCTTATCTAATGTTTCTGAAACGAATGCTGGTAATCTTGTATTTTAAGCCCCAACGACGGGCAAAAAACGTAAAAATAGGTGCTCATGTAACAGAATTGAGTAATAAAGTTAGTTTGGTTCCCTTGTTTATCGGTTTTTTTGACGGTTTGACAAGATCATATTTCCAATCGTGCCAAAAAACTAGCTTAGACTTCTAGAATGCATTCTTCGAGTTTCTTAGGTAGATTCGTCAAAACTTCGTGTCCATTACGGGTAACAAGGACATCATCTTCAATTCTAACACCGCCCCAACCTGGTAAATAAATCCCCGGTTCAACCGTGACAACCATACCACGTTGCAGTGGAATGTGCTGATTTTCTGCCAGTCGCGGCGATTCATGAATGTAGGTTCCAATGCCGTGACCAAGGCTGTGTCCAAAATATTTCCCATACCCCGCATTGGCGATATGTCCACGTGCAGCGGCATCGATTTTACTCATGATCGCTCCAGGTTTGATTCGTTTGATGGCTCGTTGCTGTGCTTGCAGCACCGTATTGTAGACTTTGCGATATTTTGCAGTCACTTTGCCAGTGACCATCGTCCGCGTTATATCGCTGAGGTAACAATCGTAGTCGGCACCCCAGTCGATCAATACAAAATCGGCATCCGCGATAGTTTGGTTTCCAGGAGTCGCATGCGGTAGTGCCGCTTGACTACCCACAGCAACGATTGGATCGAAGCTCGTGCCGCGGCCGCCGAATTGGCGGATTTGATGTTCGAGATTGAAAGCAATTTCTTTTTCGGTCTGATCTTTAGTGAGTGAACTGGTGATGACCCCAAAAGCCCTTTGGGCGGCATATACCGCTTTGCGAATCAAGGCAACTTCACTGCGGCTCTTGATTTCCCGAAGTTTTTCGACAATGCTCGAGGTGGTGACGAAATCGACTTTAGGCATTTTCGTGTGGATCGCTTCTGCTATTGCCAGCGGCAGTGAATCGCCCTCGAGGGCAACATTGCTTACGCCGGATTTGCGAATCAGCTTGGCACTGACCTTAATCATCGAGTCAGTAGAGCTGCGGATCACCGAATCAATGTCACTGCATTCGTCTGCGATTTCTTGCAAGTAGCGAAAGTCAGAAATGATAATGGTGTTTTTAGCGGTGATGAACAAGTAGCTCGAGTCACCTGAAAATCCGGAGAGGTAACTCACGTTGCGTACGTCGGTTACCAAAATTGAATCGAGGCCCTGCTTTTTCAGCTGTGACCGTAGTTTATTGCGTCGTTGTGCAGCTTGACTCATTTATGGTGCCCTTTGGGGAAAATAACCAATCTCAATTTCGTTGTGCGTTGTGCTCATCGACTTTAATCACAATTGGAATAGGAGTTGGTTCAGATTCACTGAATTGAGCATAACTACAGATGATTACCAGATCCGTTGGCTGCATCAGATGAGCAGCTGCTCCATTGATGCAAATCTCCCCAGAATCCGCGGGGGCTTCGATCGCGTACGTCGTCAAACGTGTTCCACGACTAATGTTGTAGATATCTACCTGTTCGTAGGGTTGAATATCAGCCAGTTGCAGCAGTGAGGTATCGATCGAAACTGAGCCATCATAATCAAGGTTGGCTTGAGTGACGGTGGCTCGGTGAATTTTGCTTTTTAAAAAAGTGCGTTTCATGTTTTGTCGCAGGGATATTCTATTGCCGTGAAGGCCTTTATTTGTACGAGGTGCTTCCCAGGGAATATACGGGAAAGACAACACGCGGCAGTTATTTACTGCAATGTGAATTGTCTGTCATATCATATTGTAGAGAAGCCGGTTTGTAGAGGTGATGAATCCGCCAATTGTTGCTATTTTTTACTTAGCCTGAGCCTATGCTATGCCTGCCATGACAAACGCTAAGCCAACAATCGCAAAGCAAACGAGCACGGAAATCGTAAAGCCAACAATATCGGCAGTTGTCGGTTTTTGAATTTCCAGTTCCGAGTTGGGGAATAGTTTGACTCGTTCCGTGTTGCTCGGTTCTGCATAGACTGCTGCGAGCTTGGCCAGGTCGGCCTCTGGATCTGGATCGACTGGTGTTTTCATCTTTGCATAAAAGCGTTCTAGAGCCTCGGGTGAATTGGATTTACCAGTAATGCTAGTAATCCAACTCGCTATGATCATCACCAAAATCGGCAGGATTATTTTTGACACGAGTTCCAGCGCGTTGCGAGTGGAATTTGTTTGCGCTGCGAGGTCGATCCCGAGTGGCAGGAAGAAGGCGAGATTTAGCTTCAAGTTGCCAGACGCTGCGAACTTAGTGCCGGACGGGTAGGCAAGTTTATAGCGAGTGGTGTAATCATTGATTTTCGTTATGCCGACGACCTCTGGAGCAATAGAACTGTCGACTGGCTTGACTGATTTAAAGAATATTGCATCTCCCCCCTGTTCCGCAGAGGTTTCAATACGTGACACGCCAACCTCCAACTCGACGAGTTCTTGGCCGGTACTGGAGGGAACTGCGATCTTAGTAGCACTGATTTGTTGGGGCTTGAGCAATTCAAGTTCAGCCTTTTTGATATTGTTTGCTCGGTCGAATTGTGCTGTCCAAGTTGTCATTGCCTTGGTGTACTCTCGCCGTAGCGTTGATTTGGAAACAATATCTTGCGAAACAGTACGTGTCATTTCAGTGCGTACCAGTAGTGTCTCGTTGGTTTTAAGGCCAGGAGCGACGATGGGCCCTAGATAGGGAATCATGCCAAACACTAGGATGCAATAAGCGACGGTGATCCAAGCTGCTCGTGTTGAGGCGCGGCGCCAATACATGCCAATCCAAAACGGAGCGGCAAAGACGAGCGGGAACCAAAAAGTGATCGTGAGTTGGGCGATCATGTCATAAATTGCTAGTGAGAAAAAGATGGACCCAGCGACTACGATGATTCCTGTAACGCGTGCCACCCGCAGGCATTCTTTATCTGTGGCGGTGGGTTTGACAAATGGAACATATAGGTTGCGCACGATAAGTCCGGCGCCGACAATCATGTAGGCGTCGACACTACTCATCAAAGCGGCAAGCAGGCAGGCGAGCATCAATCCTCGGAAACCGGGACCGAGCAAGTGCATCGAGGCGTAGCCCCAGGTCTGGTCAGGGTTCTGGATCAATTGGCCGACATCGGCGTACAGTGTGGCTGCAATTAGCCCCGTGAGTACCCAGCCGAGTGTACAGAATCGCTTGAGAAAGTTACCGACGACGAGTCCGATACGGGCATCATTCTCGGATTTAGCGGAACCGCCACCGGTCGCAATAAAATGGGGTTGAACGACGACTCCGATTAAGTTGGACATTACAATGGCCGCTAAGAAAAAGAGTGAAAATTCGGACGTGCTGTCTCCGATGATTTCAAAAAAGGAATCAGGCAACTGTTCAGCCATAATTTCAAAACCAGATTGTTCACCTGTTGGATTGAGTGTCGCGTCATTTGTAAGAGCATTGAGGCCCAAAGGTATCAACATGCAGCTCAAGGCAATGATGCAGACTCCTTGGATGAGGTCTGTTAAATAAGCCGCTGTTAGACCTCCGATGACACCATAGATTAATACGATAATCCCGATAACGGGAATAAGTATATATTGCAGATCTACGGCTGTACCGAAGACCATGACGTCAGAGCCGATCATGGGAGCTGCTGTTTTGGCGATGGCAGAAAAGAACATCGATCCGTAGATCATAAAAAACGTGATGCCGAAAATGGCGTAGGCCCCACCTAGTGGTTTGGATTCGTAACGCTCAACAAACCAATCTCCTAGAGTGATGTGTCGCATGCGGCGATACCAAACGGCGGTGATCCAATAGAAGGGGGTAACAAATAGCCAGTACATCGAAACCCACATGCCATTCATTCCATTGGTGTAGGTCGCTTTACCCGAGTTGATCGGGTCTTGGGGGCCTGTGCCCGCTCCGAAGGCAGCAAATGTTTGCATTAGTTTACCGAACCCGCGACCACCCAAAAAGTAATCTTCCTGCTTCTTGTTTTTACGAGCGCAGTACAGGCCAATGGCAATGAGGATGAGGAAATAAACAGTAATGACAAGGTAGTCGAGCGCAACCATAAGTGTTTTCCGGTGTGGAGGCTGTTGTTTTTATCGTGGTGTAAAGCTTAATTCGAGGCAGTAATGATAAGCGATGTTGGGTGTAGTGTAGGGATCATAGATGTCGTGTCGATGTTGGCCGCGAATTGAACGTCGGCGACCTTGTCCACTTGCAATAAATTACGTCCACCACGACTCTCCTTCATCTTATCTAATAAAGATGTCGCTGGTACATCGCTAGCGATAATTTCTTCCCAAGCGTTGAGAGCTAGAGTTGCTTGGTCGTTAACGCCCGCAAGTGGTTGTTCTATGCGAGAATGCACAATGGCACCGGCAAGCAGAACGTCTTCGAGAGTGATTTCACCGTTGGTGCCGGAGCAGATGATATTGAGCGTTGATTCTTGTGCAGTACTGGACGTGATGGCTGATAGGTTCGAAAACGCGGCAAGTAAAATCTTGTCGGCTCTTGCACAGGCGAGCATCGCTTTCGTACCATTGGTGGTAGTAAACGCAATGTCGATGTCTTTAACAACATCGCTTGAATACTCTGTAGGTGAGTTGCCCAAGTCGAACGTCTCAGGCTTGACACAATCACGTTCACCGCCGAGAAGAACTTGTTGCTGATTGGCTATTTCCGTGGCTTGCTCGATGCTGAGGCAAGGAATGATCGACCGTGCACCATTGGCAAGTGCGGTGACAATAGTTGTGGTCGCTCGCAATACGTCAATAATGACGCAACAGGATCCGCCGATGGTACCAGAGTTGATCAACTCTGGTAGAAAGAAAACATTCGTTTGCATAGAAGCTATTTTATGGTGGAATTTAGTACAGGCTTATATTGGTGATTGGAATTCTAAGATGATGAACATCATACCCAATTTTCCATTAAAGGGTTACGATGAATACCACGATTACGGGTACAAAAACGTACCACGTAAAAACACCGCTAGCAGCTATTAGCTTATGACCGCACGAGACGAAACTGAGCCAGTTGAACTTGACAAGTCCAATCAACGCGTACAGCGAATGTTTGGGCAGATTGCTGCGCGATATGACCGCATGAATCACTTGTTGTCGATGAACGTCGACCATTATTGGCGGTGGCGTACGGTCCGTAAAGTAGCACCTCAAGGTACCGCTCCCATTCTCGACATCTGCACGGGTACCGGGGACCTCGCGTTCGCCTATTGCCGCAAATCGGACGCTGCTACAGAACTTGTCGCAGTGGATTTCACACGAGAAATGCTGCAGATTGGCGAACAGAAGAAGAGTCGTCGTGAATCCTACGATCGAATTAGATTTGTTGAAGCGGATGCCCAACATTTACCATTTGATGATGATATTTTTCAAATTGTGTCCGTTGCATTTGGATTGCGCAATATCGCTGATACAGACCGAGGGTTGCAAGAAATGATGCGAGTATGTCAACCGGGAGGGCGAGTTGTGGTACTTGAGTTTTCCCAGCCAAGGTGGCAGCCGTTTAAGGGGTTTTACGGGTTTTACATGAAATACATTTTGCCGCGCATTGGGCAAATATTGGCTGGAAACGATGAGCAGGCGTACAATTATCTGCCGGACAGTGTCAGTAAATTTCCCTTTGGTCAAGAACTTGCCGATCGCATGGAAGCCAATGGTCTCGCCGACGCTTGTTACTATTCATTGACCGGTGGAATTGCTACGCTCTATGTTGCGAGTAAACCTGAAGCCGAAGTGTCCTCTCCATTTAAAGAATAAGGGTGCGCGATCCGTATGTCATCTCTATCTCATCCAGTTGTCATTGCTATTTCCGGTGCGAGTGGTGCTGTGTATTCAGTGCGGTTGTTGCAACAGTTGGCACACGCGGGCATCGACGTCGAGTTGACGATCAGTGATGCTGGTCGACAAGTCATCAAGCAGGAATTGGAGATAGATGTTGATTTGGAGCAATTGGATCTGTCCGCATTGCTGCAGGTCGAGTGTTTGGCGCTGACCCCCATCGAATTGCCTTCGTTGGAGAGCATACGTTATTACCACTACCGCGATTTGATGAGTCCCATGGCGAGTGGTTCTCACCGTACCGAGGCAATGGTTATTTGCCCTTGTAGCGGCGCGACGTTGGGAAACATTGCCAACGGTACCAGCAGCAATCTCATTCAACGTGCTGCGGACGTGCATCTCAAGGAACGCCGGCGGTTATTGTTAGTTACTCGAGAAACACCGTTGTCATTGATCCACATTGAAAATATGCGTCGCGTCACGCAAGCGGGAGCGATTGTATTACCAGCAAGTCCTGGGTGGTATCAAGGTGTTACAGAGTTAAGCGACTTGGTTGACTTTATGGTTGCGCGAATCTTAGATCAGCTTGGCTGTGAAAATGATCTGATGGGGCGTTGGGGTGATCAAGCAGTCGATTGTGACGATACGCTGGACTCAGAGGAGAGTTGAAATTCTGATGTGGTCGCGCTTAAGAACATTACTGGAGATGATTCGCTTTAGCCACACAGTGTTTGCTCTGCCCTTTGCGCTGTTGTCAGCCGTTATGTGCTGGACTGTACCGGATTCTCAGGGGCTCGTGCCATCGTTTGTCGCACTCGATTTATTGGGAATTGTATTGTGTATGGTTTTTGCCCGCAGCGCCGCGATGGCTTTCAACCGCATCGCCGACCGGCGGATGGATGCGGAGAATCCGAGAACGGCTGCTCGTCATATCCCCGCTGGGGAGTTGTCACTTTCGAGCGTGGTGTGGTTCACTGCATTGAACTGTGCAATGTTCGTGGCCGCGACACTGTTGTTTTTGCCAAATCAACTGCCGATTATATTGTCACTGCCAGTCTTGGGGTTGTTGGGTCTATACAGTTACACCAAACGATTTACGGCACTCGCTCATTTCTATTTAGGTGTAAGTTTATTATTGGCGCCGGTCTGTACATGGATTGCACTACGAGGGGAAATTCTGCAGCAAGATTTGCTGGACATTGTGCCGGCAGTTGTGTTGGGATTGATTGTGATGTTTTGGGTTGGCGGGTTCGACATAATTTATGCTTGTCAGGACACCGAGTTTGACAAGCAAGCGAAGCTAAAGAGTATTCCAGCGCGGTTTGGTGTTAAGGGTGCTTTGCGAATCGCGGCGGTTTCTCACCTCCTAATGATCGTGGCTATGGTGGGATTAGCGTTTGTTAAACAGTTGGATGCTTTAGGCTGGATCTACTATGTTACTGTTGCGGCGGTAGCTGTTTTATTGACGGTTGAGCATTGTTTGGTGAAACCAGATGACTTAGCGCGAGTTAATATCGCATTTTTTCAGGTAAACGCAATAATTAGTATCGGGTTGTTCTTGATTGTATCGCTAGACTTGCTGTTATAATCCCCCTGACAGCGTCGCAGGGTAGATCGATGCACTGAAACATTGGGGCATTGATACGTAAACAGATTTGGCTATTACACAGGGAGGTGTTGTTCGTGTCTAGAATTCTGAACACTGCAACTAGCATTGGATTGATCACGGCCATACTGTTGATGGCGGGTTGCGTTGGCAGTGATACAACAACGGTTGAAACTGGTGATGCGGGTCCGCAAGTTGATGCCGGCAGTAACACCTCAGCAAACGAGCAGAATAATGGCAGCGGTTCATCCGATCCTCGGAATGCCACTACCCCTCCGACGGGCGATTCCAATGCGGAAACCTCTATTTCGCTCGACTCCGAGATTGGTGAACTGTTAGGCAAACTTGGTACGGGTAGCAATGACGAGCGAGTGGCTGCGAGTGATGCGTTGCGCGAGCGGAGGGAGGCAGTCTTGGCGAGTGTCTCGGATTGGCTGAAAGCTGGCACGCTTAAACAGAGGCAAGGATTGATGCTGTTTTTTACCGGGCAGGCACAGCAGTTTCCAGAGCAAGTTTCGATTGCGGTCGGTTTAGGTTTACAGGACGAGGATAGTAAAGTTCGGTCAATTGCGATTCAGTTAATTCGACAATTGTTGCCGGAACAAGCTGCAGCGCAACAAGCGGTATTGCTAGAGGCAATGGTCGATGCTGCGGAGACAACTAGCAACCGCGTGAGTATTATTCGATTGTTATCGGTATTACCAGGTGATCGACCGACGATTGAATCGCAAGTCGGGCAGTTAGCGGTGGATAATAATCAAGTAAGTGAAGTACAGCGATCCGCCTTGCAAACTTATGCTCGTTTGGCACCTCTTGAGCCCGCCATGGCGTTGTTGATTAAAGTACTGGAAACGTCAAAGAACGACGACGTCTGTCGTACTGCGGCAGTCTTGGTGGGCAAGTATGGTAGTAAGAGTGAAGCGGCTGTCACGATACTAGCTGTGCATTTAGAATCTTCACATGATGATTTGCGTGACGCCACAGCGCAGGCTCTGGCTAGGATCGGACGTCCGTCGATTGACGTGCTGGGTGCTGCGTTAGGTAGTGAAAACTTGGCGACTCGACAAATCGCCATCTACACTCTTGGCGTCATTGGCCCATCGTCGCGAGCGTACTTAGAAAAAATATCATCCATGATCACCGCAGATGACGAGGACACTAACGCAATCGCTCGAGAAGCCTTGAGCCGCATTTTGCAACAGTGAACAGGGTAATCGGTGGGCTCTTAGGGTAGCGTGCTGGCTAGTTTCTCGCCGGCTTCCCATTTCGATGGGTCGCTCGGGTCGCGGATGACTTGGTTGTAGAGGGTGTCGCGTTCAATGGGCTCGCGACCGGCTTCGCGGATTAACTCTTCCAACTTGGCAACGGATACTTCTTCAGGCGTTGTGGCCCCAGCGTCATGATAGATGAGTTCGTGACGGACCGTGCCATCGAGGTCGTCGGCACCATAGGACAACGCCGTTTGTGCGGTGCCGATGCCGAGCATTATCCAATACGCCTTGATATGTGGGAAGTTATCGAGCATCAACCGCGAAACGGCGATCGTTCGCAAATCTAACAGGGCAGACGGTTTCTTGAGGTGGGATAGCCCAGTGTTTTCTGGGTGAAACGCGAGGGGTATGAAAGTTTGAAAACCACCTGTTTCATCTTGTTGTTCACGCAACCGCATTAGATGGTCGATGCGGTGGAACTCGTTTTCAATATGTCCGTAGAGCATCGTGGCGTTGGTATTGATTCCTAGCTGATGCGCCGTACGGTGCGTTTCAAACCACTTTCCGGTATCGGCTTTGTGCTCGCAAATTTGATCACGAATCTCCGGGTGGAAAATTTCCGCTCCACCGCCGGGCAGACTTCCCAGCCCAACTTCGACCATGTCCTCGAGAATCTGGCGAACGTTCTTTTTGGTTAAAAACTCAAACCAATTTATTTCAACCGACGTCCACGCCTTCAGATGTAGTTGTGGGAAGGCATCGTTTAACAGACGTACAATGTTCAAATACCACTCGTAATCTTTTTGGTGGTGCAATCCGCCGACAATGTGGACTTCGGTGCAACCATTGTCAGTCGCTTCTTGGCCCCGCTGTAGGATTTCTTCGTCACCCATCGCATAGCCACGTTCTTCTCGTAGATCTGCTCGAAACGCACAGAAATTACACCGGTAAACGCAGATGTTGGTGGGATTCAGGTGTGTGTTGATATTGTAGTAGGTAACGTTTCCACTGATGCGTTCACGGACAATATTGGCTAATTCACCGACTGCCTGCAGCGGAGTGTCGTTGCGATACAGAAACAAGCCATCTTCAAGTGAGAGTCGTTGTTGGTCTGCGACTTTTTTGCGGATATCATCAAGCGTTGATTTTGCCGTCATCTATGTAGTGTCCGGGGAGAGTGTTTTGACGATAGCGTCAATATGGCGTATTGTTTTGCCGCTGATATATAAATTGGTGGATTCGTTGAACCACTAATTAGCCCAACCGTAGAGTTTACGTGAAAAGTAACGAGCTAATAAGGGTCAATTACCCTAAAACTTGGATCTCATTGCGGGCGACGAGGTTTTCCTTTTAGCTGGCCGTGTTGTTGGCGTTCTAACTTGAGTTGTTGCTCGATTTCCTGCTCTAGTTGTGAGGCTTCTTGCTGTGAGTCGATACCAAAGCCTTTCATCCAGCCGATAACTTCATGATCGGATAACGAGGGATTAGGTTTAGTTTTGTTAGTCTGCTTGCCGTCCGTGGCTTGGAACTGGTGTTGGATGTGCCGTGCCCAGCGATCAGCGTCCACGGCAGTGGCACGTTTGCGTTTGGCGGCGCGTTGAATCCGATGATCGCTGGTAACCACTGTTAGATTTCGCGGCGCATGGTGTATGCGAATATACTCTTCCATCAACGTGTCTGCGTCCGGATAGCCGACGGCAAAATGAATGGTAATGCCATCGCGATCAAAGAGAAACCCTCGGTTAGGTGGTGGGTTTTTTGCATCGAATACTAATACTGTTTTTTTGCGGAGGTTCGCCGGTAGCGTCGTAATCAACCAGTTCGTCAGTGAGTCACGTGCCCCCTGTAGCGTTCCATCGTCGTTGTCAGGACCAAACTCACCGGTGTTCCACCACAGGTTGTACCCGTCGATCAAAAAGAGTGGAGCGTTGTGGGCTGGTGGATTAGAGCGATTCATGTTCGTTTATCCAATGAACAACTTAGGCTGGCAGTCCGGTCTATTTAGTTTTAACGCAGCCGCCAACAATTACGGTATCGGCACGACCGGTTAACTCAGCGCCACCCAAGGGCGTGTTATGACTACGGGACAACATGGACTCAGGTTGTACGGTCCATGCAGCATTGGGATCGATGATGGTAATGTCTGCCGATGCTCCGATAGCGAGTGTACCCTTTTGGTGATAGCTGGGGTCGTTTAGCCCCAGCGCGATTGCAGGGTTCGTCGACAACTTGGCAATCAAAGCCGAGATATCGAGATGCCCGGGCTTTACTAAATGAGTAATGGCTAATCCCAGCGTGAATTCAATTTGGCTCATGCCAAACGGTGCTCGATCAAGTTCCGTCATCTTCTTTTCAATCGCTCGTGGTGCATGTCCGCTGGTAATGACATCGAGTGTTCCATCAACGAGCCCAGCAATACAGGCGTCGATATGATGTTGACTGCGAAGCGGCGGATTGACCTTGTAATTTGAATCAAAACTCCTCAACAACTCATCGGTGAGGAAAAGATTCGCGATGCAAACTTCAGCCGTAACACCGACTCCCCTGCCCTTGGCGCGTCGAATCAATTCGACGCTGCCTTGGGTTGAAATGTCCATCAAGTGGAGTCGCCCCCCGGTTGTTTCGCAGAGTCGCAGGTCGCGGCCGGTGGCGAGTTCTTCAGAGTCCGGATGCATTCCTGAGAGTCCTAGCACCATTGAGGTCGCACCGGCATGCATGATTCCAGATTGAGACAACTCAGGTAGTTCTGGATGGTCCAAGATTGGTTTGTTAAACATCTTGCTGTATTCGAGAGCTCGCCGAAACAGGTCGGTATTGCCAAGTGGCGCTGGAGCGTCAGAGAACCCGACCGCGCCAGTTTCAGCGAGCATTCCCATCTCTGCTAATTCTTCACCTTGCCGGTTTTTGCTGACAGCGGCAATGACGTATACATTGCAATTGTCGGCTTGAATCGCTTTTTGCTGAATGAATTGGATTTGGGCTTGAGTATCGATTGCGGGGGAAGTGTTCGGCAGACAGGCGATCGAAGTAAAACCGCCAGCGATTGCCGCTGCTGTTCCGGTTGCAATACATTCATC
>DTSG01000237.1 GCA_012965455.1 Planctomycetaceae bacterium
TCTAACTGGTGTCTGGGCCGATAAACACGGAGTACATGACAATTCTTTCAAAGGGAAGCAGTTTGACGACTATCCTCATTTTTTTGCACGGATCAAGTCCCAATTTCCCAGTTACAAGACGGCACATTTTGTAGATTGGGCACCCATTGATGATCATGTCGTTTCCCACGCGGATTTTCATAACGGTTACAAAGCACACCAACCCAGCGACTTGGGCGCCAAGGATAAAGCCATCGCAGCAGATGCGTCGCAGCTCATTGCCGACAAGGACTACCGAGTGATCGTTGCCTATTTCGGCAACTGTGATTCCGCTGGGCACGGCAAGGGTTTTCACCCTAGCGTCCCAACATATATTTCAGCCATCGAAGCCGTAGATGGTCACATCGGAAAATTAATTACTGCGATAGAATCCCGCGCCAACTACAAGCACGAAGACTGGCTCATTCTTTTATCTGCGGATCACGGCGGCAAAGGCACTGGGCACTCGAGCGGACACAACGTTCCGGAGATCCTTACAACACCGTTCATTGTTAGTGGCAACAATGTTGTGCGGGAGCCCATCAAGGAACAAGTCTATGTTGTCGATATACCGACAACCGCATTACACCATCTTGGGATCGTCATTCAGCCCGAATGGAAGTTAGACGGCAAAGTAATTGGATTGAAATAGAATTATTCATATGACACGTCGCGCCACAACCATTGCGTCGCTCTTTCTTGCACTGTCCGTTCCTCTGCAGGCAATTGATTTTGAGAAGGAAATAGCGCCGTTGATCGTTCGCCGCTGTCTCGAATGCCATAACTCTATCGACCCCCAAGGCGGCTTGGACTTAACTTCACTCAAGTCCGCGATTGCAGGTGGCGACAGTGAATCCTCCATTCAGTCGCCAATGGATGATAACTTTCTTCTGCAACGCATCACCGCTGGTGAGATGCCACCCGCGATAAAAGGTGTGCCGCAGTCACTACCCGCGGCCGAACTTGCCCTGCTGACCAAATGGATATCCACGGGTGCCGACTGGCCCGCAGAGCGGCACCTTGATTTTTACGAAGCGACTACCGATTCACACGCTGGGCGTGACTGGTGGTCACTGCGCCCGGTCACGAATCCCCAAATACCATCGCCTTCCAACACGTCTGCTGATAAGGCTAAGGCCATCGACGCTTTTATTGCGGCGCGACTTGCGACGAACAATCTGACCGCCGCCCCACCGGCAGACAAACGAACCCTGTTGCGTCGATTGTATTACGACGTCACTGGTTTACCGCCGCCCCCAGCAGCGATAACAGCGTTTCTTGCCAACAATGCCCCCACCGCCTACGAAACGGAAATTGATAAACTGTTGGCAACACATCATTTTGGTCAACGCTGGTCGCGCTACTGGCTCGACCTCGTTCGTTTTGCCGACACCTGCGGATACGAACGCGACCAATTAAAACCCAACATTTGGAAATATCGCGACTGGGTAATTGATGCTCTCAACGCAGACATGCCGTATGACCGTTTTGTCCGAGACCAGCTTGCTGGTGACGAAGTAGAATATCGAGACGAACAGTCGGTTATTGCCACCGGCATGATCCGTGCGGGAACGTGGAACGACGAACCCAATGACCCCGCCGACTATGTCTACACCCGTCTGGAAGACATGGTACATACGACCACGTCAGCCTTCCTCGGACTCACTGTTAAATGCGCTCGCTGCCACAATCACAAATTCGACCCGATTCCACAAACGGACTACTATCGAACCGCCGCGATTTTCTGGCCCGGTTACATCGGTCAGGCAAATCTTGGAGGTCCTTCAACGGAACAACTCGGCTACGATGCCTTCGGTTGGACTGACCGCAACAACAGTCCTGCGGAACTGCGTTTATTAATTAAAGGCGAACGGCACCGCCCCGCCGACGTTATACAGCCTGGCCCCCTATCCACGGTCAGTGTATTAGACAAACCGTTCATTCTGTCGCAGCCCGCTGCAAACACTACTCAGCGTCGATTGCAGTTTGCCAACTGGATCACGGACGCTCAAAATCCTCTAACCGCTCGGGTCATGGTAAACCGGATTTGGCAGCACTACCTCGGGGAAGGACTTGTCCGCACACCCAATAACTTCGGTTTCAAAGGCTCGCCGCCAACCCACCCACAACTACTCGACTACCTAGCGAGTGAGCTTGTATTGGGCGACTGGAAGATGAAACGAATTCACAAGCTGATCCTGCTGTCCGCGACATATCAGCAAGCATCTCAACACCCCCAACAATCAAATTATGCTCAACGTGACTTCCTCAATCACTATTGGTGGCGCGCGAAGCGAAAACGGTTAGACGCCGAAGCTCTGCGTGACACAATGCTCAACATCAGCGGACGTCTAGACACCAAACTCGGAGGCCCTGCGTTCTATCCCAAGATGGCGGCGGAAGCACTCGAAGGACTTTCACGTAAAGCGTCCGCCTGGCCAACTTCCCCCCAGCAAGAACGTAATAGACGCAGTATCTATATGATATCCAAGCGAGCCCAACTGCTGCCTCTCATGACAACGTTTGACTTTGCCGACACCACGCTTCCCTGCGCACGTCGCGAGAGCACGATCGTCGCCCCACAAGCACTGGCTCTACTAAATAATCACTTCGTGCATAGCCAAAGTGAAGCCTTGGCAGAGCGACTAACTACCGAGCATCCTGAAGATATTCCCGCTCAAATTACGCGATTGTGGAATCTCGCGTTTTCTCGCAACCCCACCAAATCTGAATTGGCAGTGGCGGAATCGCATATCTTGAACCAATCACTACATTTTGCGGGTAAGCAAAACGCCGATAAGGAAGACGAAAGTTCCCAAAGCATCAAAGAGTTACTGGGACAAATTCCGCGTGCCAACCTAGGACTATGGTTGCGAGCCGACAAAGGAGTGCAACTTGACGACCAAGGTCGAGTCATGTTTTGGCGCGACCAAGCTCCAAGTACAACCGACCACTTGCACAAGCACGACGCCTCACAAGCAACCCTTGCGAATCGCCCCTTGTTCCAATCGCAAGGGATCCATAAAAATCCTGCCATTAAGTTTGACGGGAAAGACGACTTTCTCAATGTTGCCGGTCAGGCAATTTGGAAGCCTCAATTCAGTATCATCGCTGTCGTTTCACAGAGTTCGACCGGGACAGCGGCACGTGAGATCATCTCAAACTGGCATCGCCGCGGCAGGTCCACTAACTCCATATTTCTGGGCACCACTGGGACTAACAAGGTTCGCCTAAGTGACGCGTTTAGTCCGGCAGGCATCCTCACCGAACCCAGCCGTCCGTTTATTCTTACCGCCATTAACACGACCGGTCAGGCATCAACATTTCAAAACTCGACACTCCTAGCCACTCAGGCAGCGCTCTCGCCACGAGTTTTAGCAGCCCCCTATGTGCTCGGTACCCAGGGTAACTATGGCAGCGAGTTTTGGCAGGGTAATATTGCGGAATTACTAGTATTTGACCATCCGCTTAGCGCGGACGAACGCGACGCGGTTTGGTCGTATCTGGGAGTCAAATATCAATTGTCAGTCACGCCGACTCGCG
>DTSG01000238.1 GCA_012965455.1 Planctomycetaceae bacterium
TTTTAAAGCGGATGGGCTGGGATTCGAACCCAGGGTACGCGTGAACGTACAGTAATTTTCAAGACTACCGCCTTCGACCACTCGGCCACCCATCCGTATATTGACAAAAAACAGCCCCAAATTTGACCGTCTTTTTTGTCTGCATTGAGTTGATTGTGTTGTTATCGACACAATTGCGGTAAAAGTCAACAATGAATGAACCACGAATTTATACGAATTATCACAAATTTACCCCCAGCTTTGACAGGGATTAATCACCGACGACGGCAATCCGATGAGTGGGTACTGGGCGACCTGGGCGGAAACATTGAACTTCGCCAAACTCAGCGGTCATATCACGTTCACCGCTCGCCCCGACGACGGCCTCGCGGACCAGCGGTTCGAGCACCGCGGGGTCGATGGCCACACGAGCATTGATAATCATCGTGACACGCTCTGTCTCAACATTGCTAGCGTGTGACAGCTCAACGACTGAGTCACTGCCAACTAAATTTGCGGTAGCATGGCAGTCTTCTGTAGAACCGATTGCTTTGAGATGTGCCGTTTCCACATTTTCCGCTGTCAACATGGTTTGCATTCGACCAATGATATCGAGCAGTAAATCGTCTAGCGCGATCTTTTTTTGGCCCTGCAGCGTGACCGTAGCATTAAGCCATCCCAATTCAGCTTCGCCCTGTGCATAACGATCATAGTCTAGCTCCAATATGCGTTGTCCGACTGGAGTGGCTGTGCCGTTGGCGTCACTCTGTGCGTCAAGGAAGTCGACCAATGCCTGCATACCCGTGCCAGTTTTTGCGGAGAGTTTGATGATGGGAGTATGAGGGTGTCTATGTTCCAGCAATCCCACGAGATTATCGATGGTGTCGGGCGAAAGTTCATCGATCCGATTGACGATCAGGAAATCCGCTTCTTCTAATTGCTTGTTGAAGATATACGCAGCCTCGGGCGAGAATCCAGCGTTTGCATCTCCCCCTAAAATGCGTCGACCGTGACTTGGTTTTAGAATGACACCATAGGGAGCAACGTCAAAAATGTTGTTATGAAATTTTATCAAGGGTTGCACAACGGTGGCAACGAGGTCTGTACAACTGCCCACAGGCTCAGCCAAGATGATGTCGGGTTGTTGGTCGGATTGGAGTTGTTCGACCGTCGCTGTTAATTCGTCAAAGTTACAGCAAAAGCAAGCACCGGCAACTTCGCCGACAGAAAAACCTTGGTTACGCAACGTATGCGTATCTACTAGATCAGTCGCTTGGTCATTTGTGACAATCCCAACCTGCAAACCGGCTTGCTGGTATAGCTGAGCAAGCTTACCAATAGTTGTGGTTTTACCCGCACCGAGAAAGCCGCCGATCATTATAAATCGCATGTTGATGTCATCTCTTTTCTTGATTCAGATGTTGTTTGAAATTCCAAATATGTAATTTCCAGCGATATAGCATTGTGATTCGCAAAGCGCGTGCCGGCGTTTAGGCATCGGCTGAGGCAAGCATTTCTAAGAACGTTTTCATTAAAGGGGCATTGTCGTGCCACGTCCGCGCGGAGACTAAATTGCCGTCCACGACTGTTTCTTGATCGACATAGATTCCGCCCCCCTGCTCAGCATCCATAGCACATTTTGCCACGGTCGTGACTTTCCGGTCTTGCAGGATCCCGGCCGAGGTTAGAATCTCAACCCCGTGACAGACACTGGCGATTGGTTTTCCGGCGGCATTCATTTCATGGATCACTCGATTTAAGTCTTGATCATATCGAATATATTCTGGTGCACGACCGCCCGAGATGAACACTCCAGCATAATCGTTGGCGTGCAAGTCCCGAAAAGCAATGTCAGCTTGAATGAAGTAGCCAGGGCGTTCTTGAGTGATGTCCCAAGGGATACTTGAATCTGGTGGGATCTCATGCAATACGGTATGAATTAATCTGGCCTCGGGAGCGGCGACGACGACCTCGTATCCGGCCTCTTTGAGACGGAAAAACGGATAAAAGGTATCGAGCGCTTCGGTTGCATCGCCGATGGGCATCAATATTCTTGACATGCGTTTTTATTCCTGTTTCGTTGACTTGCTATTGTGGCAACCTGACTCTTCACGAAAAACACCGACGGCAGAAAATACAACCTTTCCACCTCCGGTGTTTTATTGACTAATTTAATACCAGGTCCGAACTAGATTTCGTACCCGTTATGGTATTCTTTCCGCACAATATGGGCGACTTCAGGGGCATTGGTTGGCACCATGTTCTTAGCATCCCATTGAATCTTTTTGCCATTGGCGTAAACGGCGAGGTTACCTAAAAGAATCGTCTCGGTAAGGCGACCTGAATACGTTTGGAAACTAGAAACTGGAGCAGGTCCACCCTTGATGGCATTTGCCAATTCGGTGAAGTGTCCAGGTGATTCTGGGTATTCAACTTCTTGTTTAATATTGCCGAGCAACGTGTATTCGTCGTTAGCAAAAACACCAGTCGTCCGCGTATCGTGACCGTAGTCGCCAGGCGACAGCATCGAACCCTTGTCGCCAACCACAAGCGTTCCGGTATTGAGCAGCCGAGCATATTTCTGGTTGTCGGCCGCGAGCGGTTTGCCATTGCTATCGACAAATTGCGTACGGGTTGGGAACAGCGAGCGAGGAGGCTTGAAGCCACCATCGTACCAATGCAGCGTCACCGCAGCACGTCCGTTATATTCTGGGAATTCAAATACGATTTTACATTTGGACGGATACGTTTCTTTATTGTGGCCTTCGGTCTCAGCGACAACGCTAGTAGGGTCGAACAAGTCGAGACCCATAAATGGCATGTTAAGTGTATGGCATGCCATGTCGCCTAATGCACCGGTGCCGAAATCCCACCAACCACGCCATTTGAACGGAGTATATGATGGGTGGTAGGGGCGGTGTTTTGCGGGGCCGAGGAATTCATTCCAGTGAATATGTGCGGGAACCTCAGGCGTGTCCGTTGGACGACCGCCACCTTGAGGCCAGACTGGTCGGTTGGTCCAGACATGGACTTCAGAAACTTTGCCGACAATGCCTGCTTTAAGCAAGGCCGCACTGCGGCGCAGGGTGCTCGAAGCGGTACCCTGATTACCCATTTGAGTCTGCACGCCAGCTTCTTTGGCAAGAGTGGCTAAATGCCGCGCTTCTTCAATAGTATGGGTCAGTGGTTTTTGTGTGAAGGTGTGGTTACCTGCTTTAAGTGAAAGAGCAGCGGCCGGTGCGTGGTTATGATCTGGCGTGCTGACGGTAATGGCATCAACGTTGTCGCCAAGTTTTTCGATCATCTTGCGGTAATCGTAGAACTTTAGTGCTTTAGGCCATTTGTCTGAGGCTTTGGAAAGGTTGCCATCATCAATATCACAGATACCAACAATGTCACCGGGACTCGGCAGTTGACGGGTTTGAAAAACCAATATGATTTTTTGTTCTAGGTTGTGAATCATAGCCAAGCATTTTCTGATATGCATAATCCTGTGCGTAATGAGTATATTCCATTCCCACGGCTGACCAACTAGCAGATGAAATTGCTATGTGTGGCT
>DTSG01000239.1 GCA_012965455.1 Planctomycetaceae bacterium
AAGACGCGATTGCGCGTAGTTGGCAACAGTTGGTGTGGACTGACGAGGCGCACTATCGTATCAATCGTACAAGCTTAGATATCGCCGCTAGTAACGACGGGGCGTTGACTTGGGCGCCTTTCTACGCAACGGTACAAGGAGCGGTGGAGATTGTTGAATTACCAATATTTAAGCCCCGTTCCAACGTGGATACTATTAGCTTTTTGCGCACGCGATTAGATGTCAGTGAAGATGGAGGGCGTTGTGCACTTGTGTTTGACGATAAGGCGGGCATCCTACTTTGGATTGATGGCACACCAACGCCGTTGAGTGGCAGTCGATGTGAATTGCAATTGAAGCAGGGTCAACATGTAATCACGATAGGGGTAAAACGCCCTGCTCGTGATAAACGATTGATGATGAAGTTAGAAGTGCCAAGCGGGCAACCGCATGCGCAGTGGTCCGTGGTCGAGTAGAAATCAGCGCCCGGTTAATAGCCTAAACCGGCGCGCAGCATAACTGTTGTGCCAGGACTGAAATTATCGGCTGGAGTGTTTTTGTAGATGATTTCACGGTCAAACACAATTCCCGCTTCTATAAAACCGATATGACGGCCAAGTCGCAGTTGTTCCGCGAGTCCGAATTCGAATCCAGTAACGAGTCGTAAGTCGTTGATGTCGACTTGCGTGGAAGCAACGCCGGTGCGTTTCATCGTCCAACTGCCACCACCGTACTCACCCCCTATATACCACCACACGTCGTAGTTATTTAGCGACGTGTAATACTGAGACATGCGAGGTCTCGGAAAAAATAGGTCAATGCGAATTTCGGGATGGGGATTCCAAAACACACCAAATGCTGGAAGCAATTTGATATCAACGCGGTCAAAGTACATGACACCAAATTTTAACGTGGTGTTTTCCTCAAGTGAGATATTGGCCAAAGCATGACCGGTCAAACGTAAACTGTCAGTGGTTAATGTATTAAAGTCGGAATGGACGCCAATCGTGAGGCCGAGGTCGGCGTAAAATCGTTGAGTTGGGTCCGAGGTCCATTGCATGTCCAGAAAACCACTGTATGCTTGCCCAGGAATTTCCTCCGACTGGGGTCCCTCGAACATGGTTAAACCAAACGAGGGCGCGACGTATATTGGTTGTTCCGATTCCATGAAATTTGGGAATGCGAAAACCACTGACACGTCGAACTCGCCCATGCTAACAGAATTTCCGCTGCTTCCGTCAGGAATCCACGCATATTGAATTTGAGGAGTTTCGGCAAAGCGAAATATATCAAATGCTGTGATTCGACGATTTCGACCAAACAAGTTCCCCGAGAATAGGGAATTATTTGGAGGGTCCCTGGGTGCCGTGTACTCGGGGCCAAACCAAGGCCTTCCGGGAGCCGATCCTAGGCCACTGCCGCCGTCTCCAAAGGCAGGGGGACGTGGAGCGCCACTGTTTTCGTAAGCGTCGAAGGTGGGATCCCCCAAGTTACCGGTATCTTGGTAGCTGGCAAACCGGATCGAAGCTGATGCGGGCGCTGCAGTCAAGATAACGCTGTAGTCGAAAGTAAGGGACAACGACGCAACGATAAACGACAAACGTACGATGTCGAAGGTGGGTTTTGGCAAAAGCATCAAAACAAAAACTTAGGGTTGGGCTTTCAAATCAAATAACAGATTTAAGAGATAGATAAGTACAAGAAAACTGTTCGGTATGTCAAGGTAGATCCGGCCAATTGGCAATTTGCGTAATGTGGGAGTGGCAGGGGGCATACAGAAGGTAATCTGCATGTTCCGCTCAGTTTAAATGTTTGGATTATTCCGTGCCGAAGAAAAGTACAGCGGATGTTGGTTACTAATATTGAATTAACGTGTTAACGGAGTGGAGTGCACGCATTATGTATTGCAAAAGAATAGTTGTGTCATGTTTAGCAGGCGCGTTATTGAGCCTGGGGAATTGTGAAACACACGGACAGGAAGGTTTGCCTTCACCAAACGGTTCTTATTATCAACCGCGTGTTGCGATGAATTATCCGATGCTAGCTGGAAATCGTGTTTCCGGCATCGAGTCAATTGTGGGGTCCCCAGAAACCGTGATTGGAGATATTGGTCCTATCGGTTGTGAATGTGGGTGCGGCATTCCCTTGCTACCGGCGTTGGCACAGGGTTTACGCGATACCTTGAATTGCATTTTCCCGTGTCGGGGGCTGATCCGAGGTCGCGGGTTATTTTTCTCTGAACGTTTTTATGGATCGAGTTGTTACGGTTGCGATCAGGTAATGCCTGGGGTTATTTATGAAACTGTCCCACTAGAGGGCCCTACACCCGCAAAGTCAATTGAAGAGGTTCCCGCGAAAATTGCACCGACAACCTCGTCAGTGTTACCAGGGGCTGCGGGAAGGTTTCCAGTGGTTATTGCCGTCGGTAATGGTGTGCGATCAGGCATGGTTCGCCCAATCAACTACAGTGTACCTAGTTTGCCTAATGCTAGGCGGGTACCGTCTATTCCGGATAATCCACTACGACGATAGGTGATCGCACGCTTTTTCGCGGCGGAGGTGTATTTTAAGCCTTGTTGCCCACCGTTACCGGAAGTAGATTACTTAAATAGGGATTTGTGGCCGATTGCAGCCTTAACCTGCTAAAGTGCTACCAACAATCGATATTATCTTTAAGTAGGTGGTTCGTTTGTTCGGTCTCTGCCAACAGCGGCTGCTTTTAGGCGCGCATTTCTCTATCGCGACTTGTTACAAATAATACTCCAAGCAATTCGTCTTCGCCATGGCGTTAGGTGTGTTGCCAACTACAAGCAACAATGGTATCCGGCTAATGGAATTTGAAAATCATAAAACAAAAGGATCTGCCACACGTGCGGTCCACAGTGGTGAAGCGGCGCACAAGGCTCTAGATTCAATTACTGACCCAATTGTCCTAGCGTCGACTTATACGTTCGTAGATACCCAGTCAATCATTGACTATATCGAGCAAGGCAAATCTCGCGAGGAATATGGGCGCTATGGCAACCCAAACGAAGCGGTAGTTGAAAGAAAACTGGCTGCACTTGAGGGAAGCGAAGAAGCAATAGTATATTCCAGCGGCATGGCCGCTCTAGTCGGATTGGTAATGACGAAATTGAATGCCGGCGACGAGATCGTCTTTTTTGATGAATGCTACCACCGCAGTCGTGAATTTTGTGCGCAGCACCTCGCTCGATTTGGCGTCATCACGCGACAAGTTGAGGCTTGTAATTATGAGGCAATGGACGCAGCGATTAATCAAAATACCAAGTTGCTAGTGAGTGAATCGCCGACTAATCCTCATTTGAGCATTGTCGACCTTGAGAAGTTTGCGGAGTTAGGACAGCGGCACGGTGTTGAGACTTTGATTGACGCAACGCTTGCGACGCCATACAACGTGCAACCGCTTTCCTACGGCATTGATTACGTATTGCACTCGGCAACTAAGTATCTCGGGGGCCATAATGATTTACTCGCTGGTGTGATTTGTGGTTCAGAAAAACAGCTTGTGGATGTTAGGAATTTGCGCGGAATC
>DTSG01000240.1 GCA_012965455.1 Planctomycetaceae bacterium
CCCTGGACCAATTTGGTGGGCCATTGTATCTGTGGGGCGAATCACTTGGATGCGGGGTCGCGTCAGGAGTTATTAAAACGGGTCAGGTTTCGGTTAAAGGCCTTGTTTTATTGACGCCTTTTGACAATTTACCCGATGTCGCCCAAAGACATTACTGGTTCGTGTTCGGAAAATGGCTAACACGGGAAAAGTTCAATAATGTGGAGAACCTGCAAGACTATCCAGAAAGAATTGCTGTGTTACTTGCTCGTGACGACGAGATCGTTCCCAAAAGATCTACTTTAAATTTGTATGAATCACTGTCCAGTCAAAAAAAACTCTGGGAATTTGAAAATTCCAGTCACAATAATCTTCCCTTGCAGCCCACTGAGAAATGGTGGCGGGAGGTCATGGAATTTACTGCCAAATAGTTGAAAAACGTGAGCAGATTCAGGTTAATTCTGATTGGAGTCAAGCAAACATTCATCGAAAACTCTTCACCGGGTGCGGTCGAGCGTGGGGGGTTGGCCGATGCGATCGAATACGGGCTTCCAGCGATACGGACCACCGCCATTTGTGCGATCAGGGTCAGACCGATAGATGGCCCAAGGAACAGGATATGGAATCGTCTCCGAATCCGTAAATACGGGGTTTGACTTATTCAGACTGGCGGGTCATTTGGAGCTTACAGCGTTTACACTCAACCTTTTCAACTGAGTCACCAGCACCGAACCCAAAAGTTACGTCGATCACACGGAAATCATGGAATCCCACCAAACACAAAAGCCGGCCAATTGTCACCGGTAACTTACTCTTCCGTTCAGTCAATGCATCGCACCTCTGGGCTATGGAGACAGGCACAGCTCAGGCAAGTATTCCGACAAGGAACCTTTGCCATAACTATTGATGGATTGTACTTCGAAAAGTTCGTATATGTATAATTTCCTATGGACAAGTTGTTGAGGATAGGGGTCTTCACGCGGATTGACTGGGTTAACTCTAGACTGGAATATTCCTGAAGGCGGTCTTTGGCAAGTCAGTCTGTACGCGCATATTCGGAAGGCTGCGACCCCTGGCTGCCGGTGAGGCAATGGGCATTGATTTTGGTTAACGCCAATTCAGAAAGACACAATCAGGATGTCCTGGTCGGTATCAACTGACAGTTGGTCAATTTTGCGGATGGGAAATCACAGCAGATTTTGGGCTTGATCTTGGTCGAATGACACCTTTACTGAGGATTATTTCAGCCCCGTCGCTCTATTCGAAGCTATTGAATCGACTTCAGGGGTATTACTGGTGTCTTGTTTCAATCAGTCTGGCTTTTATCGCAAAAACCCTTCGGCTGCGGCGCTCGGTCAATTCCCGAGAGGGCAGTGATTCCCGTATGCCGGTTGGTGGTGACGAGCGTCGGTACTGGTTGTTGAATATGGTGAACCGCCACGGCTATTCTGTTCGGGAGGTTGGATTGGCGACCGGATTTCCAGATGCCCTGGTTCGGTCAATGATTGATCGGTATTGCGAGAGCACTGAGTTTGCCCGGACTCCGGGAAACGGTGGTGTACTTTCAATATACCCCTATCCGGGAGGCCGTCACCCCCGAAAGGGCTTTCAGGATGGCGCTCTGTCTCCGCAACGGGAGACCAAGGTGAGCATATTTTCTCCCTGGGACCCCCGCAGTTATGTTGTGGTCGATGTTCCCGAGGCGATATTTTCAAATTTGGGTCTGCTCTATCTAGCACACACACATATCCCGACGATTTGGGACAAAAGAGGGATCCGCCTGGATCCATTGGAATGGTGCAGGGACGGAAGCAACTCATTGTCCATTCAACGTCAATTACCGGGTGGAATCGAATTCGGAACCCGGGTGCGCGCCGATACAATGTCGGTAGAGTTCCAACAATGGCTAATAAACCGTAGTTCTAGCTCATTGACCCGGTTGCGGGTGCAGAATTGTGTGCTTTTGAATCGGCTGTCTGGATTCGAGGTTCAGAGCAATCGAAACAAGATCTTTCGAGCTCCCTACGTTGCGTGCGAATCGGCGCAACGAAACCGGTGGATTATTGTTGCCTGGGACCCCTGCTATCGAGTGTGGGCGAACCCATTGTGTCCCTGCATTCATTCCGACTCGTATTTTCCTGATTGTAAGCCAGGCGAAAGGACTGAAATTAAAGGTCGGGTCTGGTTTCATATCGGAGAAAATATTGAAAACGAATTCCGAAGGCTCGACGCGTCGGGATGGCGTAGCTCTTGTTGAAAAGGAAATGACAAGAGTGGTGAGAAAGATGGGCGATAGAGCGCAGTGTCAATGAAAAATGGAATCGAGAATCGGAAGGGAACAGGGGCAGGATGCCCATGGAACCATCATTGAAGCCTTGGATGTGTTTCCCGGCAACGGTTGAAGCCGGTGACTTTGCGACCGAATTAAGCCCTCCAATCGCCAATGATCTGCAACGCCCAAGGGAAATCCATGGAGCGGTTCTGTTGCAGGCAATTGTCTCGAAACTTACCATTGAACCTCGATCCAACGGCGCACGGCATCGGTTTTCCCGATGGGCTAAAGTGCAACATGACGCCTTGTGCTTCGCGACCAGAAAACAGGATCTTGCTCGTGGGTTCCGAGCCTACTTCCCTCCTTGTTAGCCTGGGTCCTCGTGCTAACTGCTCCAGGCACTATGGCCTTCTCTTTTCAGCACTTCCAGTAAACAGATTTTCGGTCATTACGCTGGCTTCGGATCCAACGCTCAGGCGTTTCTTGCGCGAGCGGAACCTGGCATCTTGCGGTGCTGGTTTTGCTGAAGGCAGGCTGGCCTGCAATGTCAATCAGCCCTTTGGGCGATGATGAGCATGGCGGTCATGATGAGCAGGAAGACCCAAAAAAAAGTGGTTGGCTCGGTCTGCCATTGATCGATTCCACCCTGCAGCGAACAGGCATCAGGACCAGTTTCGGTGGTCGTTGTTCCATCGCTACAGAGGGCACCGATTCGGGTGCAGGCGCCCATCAGTAGAGAAACTGACGAGATCAATACGCAATTTACTAGATGTCTCATTGAAGGCTTCCAACCGGTTATCTGAATGTGCGGGCAATTATCGGTCTTTCGACACTGCCGATGCAAGGCGAAAAAGCATTCGGATTATCCGTGACTGCAGTTCATTCCGGCTTGCCGAATGCCCGACGGACGGTTCAGCAACAAACCCTAAGCGTCTATTAAGGTCGTCGACCAAGGGGGTCTGGTCATGCAGGGCTGAGGTGGCCATGGGTGTGCCGAGCCTCTTGCCGGTTCGGTACAATGACCTAGGTTCATGCCATTAGGAGCAAAATCATGGAAGTCACTTTACGCTACCAGTCCTTTTTGGTTCCGCGGTTTTCGTCACGCTCGGGACCAACAAAGAAATCAAGGTTGTCATCATGCCCAACACCACCAACAAAGAAATCATGGTTGTCATCTATCCCAACACCAAACTATATCATTCTATCGAAGGAAAAGGCAAAAGAGAAGGCAGGACCTTTCTGGTAATCCACTGAAATGATGGAACTATTCCAATCTCCA
>DTSG01000241.1:0-2748 GCA_012965455.1 Planctomycetaceae bacterium
GAATTGCCCGATATCCGTCAGGCCAACCGTTGAACGATTCACTGACGCCTGTTGCCTGTGAAATGGCATCGAGCAGGACTTCTGCCGACATCGCTTTCCAACGAGCATGTGAAAAGTTTTGTTCATCTAATTCATTGGATTGGTTTACCTCAACGCTCAATTGATAAACGCGACTGGTCAGAATAACTTTTGTGATCTTCTTAACATCAAAACCATCCTCAACAAATCGCTTTGCGAGCATATTCAACAGTGGTTCGTTCGAGGCTGGGTTGGTACTCCGCATATCATCAATCGGATCCGCCAAGCCCCGACCGAAGTAATGAGCCCACAATCGATTCATCAACATCCGCGCCAAAAACGGATTTGCGGGTTGTGTCATCCACTCTGCCAATGCCGCACGCCTCGAGGAATCCTCAGCGATCACAATTGGCGCCGCTCCCAAGCCAGCCGTCGGAACTTTTTGTAGTGTCCTCGGATGGGTCAAATCCTGTCCTGGCCCCTCCGCGATCTTCTGCGCCTGAACTCCCATTTTCTTTTGCGTAACACCCGTGAAAAAACCCGCGAATGCAAAGTAATCATGCTGCCCCCACTTTTCAAAGGGATGATGATGACACTGTGCACACTCAATACGGACTCCCAAAAAGGCTTGGCTAATACTGCGGGCAAGTTTTTCCGCGTCATTATGCACCACGTAAAACGCCGCTGGGCTTTCACTTACGGAGCTACCAACCGCTGTCATAATATCGGTAACAAATTCGTCATAGGGACGGTTATTCGCGAACTGGTCTCGTAACCAACGCGTCATTGCGATTGTGCCGTTGGACTGAATTCGCTCGCGGTCTACCCGTAGGATATCCGCCCATTTCATTGCCCAAAAGTCAGCATACTCGCGCCGTAATAGCAATTCGTCAATCAGCTTCTCTCGTTTATCAAGAGAACTGTCGCCCAGAAATCCGCGGACCTCTACAACCGTTGGCAAGGTTCCGATCAAGTCCAAATAGACGCGACGCAGGAAGTTCGCATCGTCCACTAATTCACTAGGTTGAATCCCTAGTAAGCTAAAACGATCCCACACCAAGGTATCGATGGGGTTCGTCAACACGGGCCGCCGCACAACTCCTGACTGTGGTAAACGTACGCGTGCCACGGACACTGCCCCTCGATAGCGCGCCAAGATTGCTGCTTCCCCGGGCACCATACTCACGTGCACCAAGCCATCTGAGTCGACTTCAGCGACATCCGTAGCATTTGAAATGAACTCCGCTTCCAGCGTCACACATCGCTTTGTACCATCGGAATCGATGGCGAACACTTGTAATTGTTGCCCGCTGTCTCGCGCCATGATTGCCGTAGCTGGAAATATTTCAATGCGCGTGGTCGCTAGTGCATGTGGTTCATCAAGCATCGCGCCTTCCCGTAACCATCTCAGAATCCGGGCATACCACAGCCCACCGTTTTCAATTTTTCGACCCCCCCCCATGGGGCAAATCCCCCGTTGCTTTACGTAAAAACAAACTTGTTTCCGGAGCGGCAACATTGACTCGACGGCCCCGAGCCGCTTTGACAACGGCTGCGAAGTCAAACTCATCGTCAAAACCGAACAAACTCAACTCGAATCCGTTCTGGCCATCAGTCTTGCCGTGGCAGCCGCCTGAATTACAAGCAGCTTTCGTAAGGATCGGTTGTATATCCCGTCGAAAACTTATTGGTTTGGGATCCACGAATTGTCGCACATGTACTTGAATATATGTCGTTCCCGCGCTGCTCGAAACTCGGATCTCAGTTAGGCCCTCACCTACCGGGCGAACAATTCCCCGTTCGCTAACTACCGCAACAGCGTCATTTTTCGAGCGATATTTCGCATTGTGCGTCAAGTCGATCAAGCCATTTTCTGTCTCCTGTGTCACAACTAGTTGCTGAGTGCTCTCGGGACCGACCAACGTAAACTCTGCTGGATTCACCTTTGGCGCAGCAACGACAACCAACGGCAAACATGCAATTCCAAAGAAGGCAATTATCGACATAATACGCAATTGAAACATGCCCTTATTATAGGAAATATCACCTGCCGACGGCGAGCTCGACTTGCCAAATATATTCAACAATAACAAAACATTATCACGACAAGACGGCCTGCGCGACTTTACCGGCTACGTCCGTCAAGCGAAAATCTCGCCCAGCGTAGTTATAGGTCAATCGTTCATGATCAATGCCCAGTAGATGTAAGACCGTCGCGTGTACATCATGTACGTGCATTCGATCCTGCACAGCACGAAAACCGAATTCGTCCGTCGCCCCGTGAGCATACCCCCCACGCGAACCACCACCAGCCAACCACATCGTCATACCATAGTGATTATGGTCTCGTCCGCTTCCATTTTCCGACACCGGCGTCCGCCCAAATTCACCCCCCCAGATTACCAACGTGTCGTCGAGCATTCCACGACGTTTCAAATCTGCCAGCAAGGCGGCGATCGGCCTATCAATCGATGTGGCCAATCCTTTTACCGCTTCATTGTGTTTGGTATGCGTGTCCCAGGGTTGACCATTGCCATAGTAGACTTGCACAAACCGGACATCTCTTTCCACTAATCGCCGTGCCAGCAAACATCCATTCGCAAAATGCCCTGCGCCATACTCCTCGCGTATGGCGGCCGGCTCAGCGCTAATATCAAATGCCTCGTGCCCTGCGGACTGCATCCGAAACGCCGTTTCCATCGCGGAAATTCTCGCGTCTAACTGTTTATC
>DTSG01000241.1:2758-3524 GCA_012965455.1 Planctomycetaceae bacterium
AGTGTCAATCAGAATTTACCTGGGTATGTTGTGTTATGCCCGTACAGTCGATTCAGAGAACCGACTAAGTCGAGTTCATCTCGCTGCTCTTGTAAACTCAATTTATCGTTCTTCAGAAACGGGATCATCGACTCCGGCGTAATTGTCGAATGATTGACATAACTGCCTTGAAATTGGGACGGCAAAAATGCGCTACTCCACAAAATTGAAAAACGCACGGGACGCCCAGGGCATAACACGACATACCCAGGTAAATTCTGATTGACACTTCCCAATCCATACATCAACCAAGAACCCATACTCGGGACGGTCGGCGTGATCGTTCCATTATTCATCAATAACAAGGCCGGACCGTGATTTGGATTATCTGTGTAAACGCTACGCAAGACGCAAATATCATCAGCGTGCTGACTGAGTCGGGGTAACAATTCGCTGATTTCAAGACCACTCGCTCCATGTCGACGAAACTTGTAAGGTGACCCCAACAAACCGCCCGTCTTCCGTTCTGTACGCAGATCAACTTCACCAGGCCGCTGTCCCTCATATTTGTTGAGCGCGGGCTTGGGGTCAAAAAAATCCCCCTGGAACGGCCCGCCGTTCATAAACAACTGGATCACTCGACGAGCCCGCGGCTGATGATGACAACCACTGCCTTGTTCAGTTGCCAGTGCTATGTGGTCTGATAGACCCAACAACCCCAACCCCCCGCCCAAAGCGGAGATCGCCGCCCGCCTATTTATGTTTTCTGCAAACGACATTCTTATAT
>DTSG01000242.1 GCA_012965455.1 Planctomycetaceae bacterium
ACCCGAGAATAGCGACTGGCGATTCATCAGTGCCTGAGCAGAATCAAACACGAAGCTTTGAGCTTCACCAAATGTGGGATTTCGTCCCGCGGCGTATTGCGCGTTGGCAAAGTTGCGGAGGCGATTCCGCGCCGAATTATCGTCGTGGCTCAGTGCTTCCGGCAATAATAGATTCGGTGGTGGTTGTCCGTCACCGATCGCCAAAGCACCATACCGTGGTCCTAGAAATCCAGCATCTTGATACTTAAAACCACCACTGTCAGGCTTGACCCAGATATACGGCGGCAACGGACTGTTTCCCTGACCCATCAGTTTTGCTACCGCGGAGCCAAAATAGGGATATATCACACCACGGTCTTTTGGGTCACCTCGCTGAATACGTGGCACACCGGCCGAATGAGAATTATCAACCGTTGTCACGCCCCGGTCGAGCGCCAACAGATGCATGATCTCAGCGGTCTTGGGCATCAGTTCGCTTACCCGAATTCCCGGCAGAGTAGTTTGAATCGACCGAAACGGACCGCCGAATTTAGTATTAGGTTTTGGGTCCCAGCTTTCCAGTTGGCTCATTCCCCCATCAATCCAGATAAACAATACTTGCTTATTACTCTGCGATAATTCGTCCGCTATCAACGGCTGAACCAATCCACCAAGTCCCCCCATTCCCAACAGCCCCGCCGCTGCCGTTGATCCTAAAAGCCGACGCCGCGACATGACATGTTGCGCGGGCGTGCACAACTGCTTCTGACTTGAGGCTTGGTGATTGATACGTCGGTTCATAGTACGCTAAATATTTACGATTAATGGTTGATCAGGAATTCATTGCAAGACAATAGCGCCCAGACAAGTTGGGCGATCGCATCAGGTCGATCGGGTTGGGAAACCAAGAACTCCCGCATATTCTTCAATTCGACAGCGGTTGGCGGCCTCGATAGTACCGTCACATACAGCGAACTGATGACTTCCGAATTGTCGGATATCTTCAATACCTTGGTGTCAGATATCTTAAATAGTCGTTCCGCTGAATTTCTCCCCACAGCATTCACCCATGACTGCACCAATTCACTGTTCAACAAAAATAACGAACCGCGTACCGAAGGAGAAAATTCAACTTCGGGCTCGCGCGGCGGATTGGCAAACGACGCGATAAAGTGTTCCCGCACCTGATCTAGAGTCGTTGGCAACGTGGTTTGCGATTGAGGATCGTCATCTAGTTCAAGCGGGTACCTTGATTTTGCCCCTGTCGCTTTGAGAATGCTCCACATCAATTGTTCCGGTGACAAAGCTCTCTCACGGAACACTCGGTACTCTGCTTCCGCTATTTGCACACTGTCCGTCGGCGACTGCAAGATGCTGCTCCGTTGATAAACCTTGGTTAACGCTAACTCGCGAACCAACCATTTGATGTCAAAATCATGTTGCGCAAACTCCGATGCCATCAACGACAATAATTCGGGATGCGTCGCGGGGTTATCACTGTGGTGTAGGTCTAATGGCCATACCAAGCCCGTACCCATCAATGAACACCAAATTCGATTGACAAAATTAGCCTGAAACCGCTCGTTCTTTGCAGACGGCAGCGTCGTAGCAAGATAGTGTAGCGGATTAAACGCAGGCACCCCCGGTGCCTTGGACTGCGGATCCGGCGGAACTGAAAACTCATTCTCGCTGTCGTATTCCGGAACCTCAAGTTCCGCGCCGCCTGGAATTCGCGGACCCGTCGTGAACATCTCCTCCTCAAACACGGACTGAAACTCTAGTGGTTTCTTCATTACCTTTTGCCCGATAGCGGGAAATTCTGTATCGCTTCGTATAAAAGTATTGTTGACAAATGCATACATTCCTTGAAAATCCGCTTGGCTATAGTCATCGACAAACAAGTGGTCGTGGCATTGGGCACACGCCAAATCAACTCCCATAAACAACCTGCCAATATCTGACGCCAAACCTGGATAATCCGTGGGATTTTGGCCGTACTTTTCTAACCTCTTGGTTAAAAAATATCCGGCACCCTGCTCATTCTCGTTTGTTAGGTCCGGTTCGATGATCGTTTTTACCATCGCATCCCAGTGGCGATTTGTCTTAAAACTATCAACGAGAAATCGTTTCCAGGCTGGATCGGTTCCTCGCCGTTCCATCAACATGACATTAAATAACTCCGCCATCCTCCGCGGGTAACGATCATCTTTCAATAGCTGGTCAATCATAACCGTCCGCTTATTCGCAGCTGAATTTTCCAAGAACTCCGTAACGTCACTGGGGGCGGGAATCTCTCCGGTGAGGTCCAAGAACAGCCGTCTGAGGAACTCCTGGTCCGTTGCTGGCGGGGCGAACATTCCGTCAGTCGAATCTTCAATAAGACGGTCGATAGAAGTGTGTAACTCTGCACCCCGAGCCGGCGCTGGCGCGCACAAAGCAACCGCTAAAATAATTGCCATGCCCCCTGATATTCGCGAACTTATCATGCTGTGCAGTTTAACAAATTATCCGTGACAAATGGAACATTGAATGGTTCTCATGGGGGGGATTTGTTAGGGAAACATCTTCAGCAGCGGATCACCCGTTGATTGCATATGGTTTTTAACCATTCCCTGGAGTCGTTTCAATTGTTCTTTGTGGATGGCTAAGTCGCTAGTCGCTAAATTCACTCGTTCCTGTGGATCGTTTTTTAGATCAAACATCTCCACCCTGCCTTTATGTTGTAAGTCAATCATCAGTTTCCACTGCGGTGTCCGCACTCCGCGCATATGAGTCGTTGCGCCATGTTTCATGCTGTATTGCAAGTAGATGTCTGGATCCCAACGGCGTGACTTACCGCTCAATACGGGTGTGAAATCCTCACCGCGAAGTTCGAGTTTCCGATCAGGTTTAATCTCGGCCATCGCTAACAACGTCGGGAACCAATCTAGGTTAGAAAACGTCTGGTCATGCACTGTACCGGGCTTAATCGTGCCTGGCCATCGAATTGCCGTGGGCACTCGTAACGAAGTATCCCACAAATTGGGACGTCGGTCTGCTGGAATATCATCCCATTGTTTGGGTGGGTTGGTTTTTAGAATCCGTTTTGCATTACCCTTAAACCACGTACCATGTTCACCTAGGTTGTAGCCATGGTCACTGGTAAAAACAACGATCGTGTTTGAGGTCAACTTGAGCGTATCTAACAAGTCCAGCACACGCCCCACATTACGGTCAACGCTCTTCACGGCGGCTAGGTATTCACGGGTCCGTTTCTTGACCAACTCCACGTTTAGGTTTGGAAAATCGGGATTGGGGATTTCCGGATCAAGATCCTTGAACGGTTCCCAGTCCTCGGGTCGCACTGGCAGCCATGCTGAATGAGGCGCTCGAAAATGCAAACTCAACAAAAACGGTTTGCTCATATTGATTTCGATAAATTCCAAAGCGTGGTCGGTAAAAATATCGCACGTATAGCCGAGTACCTTTTTAGTTTCGCCAGCGAGCGTTTCCATCACCGGATCTTTGGGCGGGCAACCACCGCTGCGAATACCGGCGAATTGTTGATAGCCGAATTTTGTTGGGTGATGGTGATCTTGGATTCCCAGATGCCATTTTCCAAATAGCGCCGTTTGATAACCAGCGGCTTGAAACAACTGAGGAAATGTCACCGTATCGGCGGGCAGTCCAAGTTGTTTCTCAGCACCCGGGTTGATCCAATCCGTGATTTCCAATTCAAACGCATAACGACTAGAAATCAAACCGACTCGACTGGGACTACATACGGGCGTCGTCACAAAGCTATTGGTTAGGTGTGCACCGCCATGGAATATCTTATCAATATTTGGAGTGATAAAACGTTGATCACCGGCGGCGTTCACGGCAAACGGTGCCTGATCGTCGGTATAGATAAAGACGACATTCGGTTGGCTTGCTGCTAGCGGACTAGCAACAATGACACACGACAAAAACAGCGAGAGGACAAGTTTCAAATTCATAGGGACGACGCTCGATTCGTTTAATTTACATTTTGTTATGGCGTTTATCGTAACACGCTTCGCCGTCATTCCCCAACCTTCCTTGGCGAAATTTAGCCCATGGCAATAGCCTCCAGCGTTTGCATCGGCAATTGCTATCCTGTCTAATCTAACTATCAACCACGATAATCTAGGAGATGCTGATGCGCACCACCAACTCAATTACCTTTTGCCTCCTGCTACTTACCGCCACGTCCTCCGCCCTGCTACAGGCCGAAGACTGGCCCCAATTTCGTGGCCCTAACTGCACCGGCATCAGCGCTTCGAAGCAACCCCTCGCAACCACCTTCTCGCCTACGAAAAACGTCGCGTGGGTCGCCAACCTCGGCGACGGTATCGGTTGTCCCGTCGTCGCCGCTGGACGCGTCTTTGTTTCCTCAATGTTAGACGACAAGACCGTAGCGCTCACCGGATTCGATGCGACAACCGGTAAGCAACTGTGGCAACGCAGCTGGCCCACCGGGGCACTCGTCGAAATACATAAAACAAACAGCCAAGCCGCCACGACTCCCTGTGCTGACGCCGAACGCGTCTACTTTTACTTCAGCACACTCGGTCTCATCTCCGTAAACGCTAAAACCGGAGCCGACGAATGGGCGATCAAAATGCCAACCCCCTTCTTTGTCTTCAAATGGGGCGCTGGCATGTCACCGGTGCTCTATGAAGACAAATTGATCTTCTGCCAAGACGACGACATCTACCCTGGCATCATGGTCGTACAATCTGCGACTGGTAAAATCATCTGGAAAGAAGCCCGCGATGACATGGCCGTAAATTATTCGCATCCTGTCATAGTCTCAACGGCCAAACGCATAGAACTCGTTGTGGCCGGCACCGGCAAAGTGGTCGGCTACGATATTGAAAACGGTAAAAGACTCTGGGAGTCACGCACTTTATTGAGGAACATCAAAACCACTCCGGTCGTCAGCGGCAACACAATCTATATCTCGCTGCAAAGTGGCGGTATTGCGAATCAATGGCTCGCTTCCATTGATCGCGCCGAAACGGGCAATAACGACAACCGCATCGACAAAGCGGAAATTCAGGCGTTCGTCGGCGCCCAGAAGATACCCGCAGCATTTTACCAAAGGACGTTTGATCGAGGCGACGAGAACAAGGACGGATTCTTGGAAGGCGCCGAACTCGATAAAGCATTCTTGCATCCTGACAATATGGCCGGCGCGTCCTTCGACACGGAAGACGCCGCCGACGAATATATCCTCGCCATCCAAGCGGGTGGTGATGGTGACGTTACTGATACGCACACGCAATGGAAAACCAACACTAAATATACAGACCACATCGTTTCACCACTCGTATACGATGGCCGGATGCTGTTAATCAAAGGTGGAGGTATTAGTACGGTTTATAGCCTCAAGCAAGGCAAACAACTGCGGGGCGCAAAGAGAATCCAAAACTCGAGCGAGTATTTCGCCTCGCCCATCGCTGGTGACAACAAAGTCTATATCGCCGGCGAGAACGGAGTGATCGTTGTCCTCGATGCAGCCAACAACTTCAAAATATTAGCCAAAAACGATATGCAAGATTCAATTCTGGGAACACCCGCAATCGCCGATGGCTCGATCTTTATCCGCACCCGGTCGAAACTATACTGCATTCGCCCCAGTAATTAAAATTTGCTGACTGGGACATTTTGTGTTGATTTGTCTGATCCCTCGCAGGGGTCTTCTACGCAAATATATCGTGGATCGGCAAACCATTATCGATGTCGAGCCGTTTTCGCCCGGGCACCACAAGTCGGCGATTATCGAGGCCTAACAGATGCAGTACGGTTGCATGTAAATCCGTTACATAATGTGCGTCACCCAACGCATGGTACCCCAACTCGTCCGTTTCGCCATGTACATATCCTCGTTTCAACCCCGCTCCCGCCATCCAAATCGTGAAACCGTTGGGATGGTGATCTCGACCCGTCGTTCCACCACTGCGTTGCTCTAATCCAGGAGTCCGCCCAAACTCCGTACAAAACACGACGACCGTATCCTCCAGCAAACCACGCCGTTTCAAGTCCTTTATCAAACCTGCGATCGGTTTGTCAATCGTCGCACACAACGCCGAATGTTTCTTCTTCAAGTCTCGGTGTGAATCCCACGTACCATAGGCCGATGGGAACACTTGCACAAACCGCACTCCCCGCTCGACCATCCGCCGCGCCGTCAATAGTCGCTGACCGGCCACCCGCGTATTATCTTGGTCCAGCCCATAAAGCTGCGTCGTCTCGGCGGTCTCTTTCGCCAAATCCACTGCCTCAGGAACCGACGACTGCATCCGAAACGCCAATTCATACGATTTCATGCGGGCCTCAAGCTGAGTATCCCCGGGGCGCTCCGCCAACGTCAACTCATTCAACTCTCGAGAGAGTTTGAACTCCTGTAATTGCTCAGCCGCTGTCTGCTTCCCATTTCTCACACCAAAGGGTAACGGCTGGGCCTTGTCTAGTGCCAACGGAACCCCAGCATGCGCGGGCCCTAAATAATATGAACCGATGCTGTCGCGAGTGTTGGTCCGAGTGGGACCGCCGAGCACCACGAACTTGGGTAAATTCTCGTTTAGCGACCCGAGACCATAATGCGCCCACGCGCCCACACTCGGCTGTACCTCATCTAACCGGTGACGGCCCGTATGAATTTGGTTTTCCGCTGCATGGTCGTTGTCCGTTGTCCACATATTGCGAACAAAACAGACATCATCAGCAACGGAAGAAAAATGCGGCCACCAATCTGTGATCCCAATCCTATTCTCACCGTAATAATCAAACCCCACTTGCATCGGGTAAATAATCGGATAAACATCTCGCACGTTGATCTCTTGCGAGGCGACACTACGAAAACGTTTCTTATGTAACGGCGAGTCTACTGGATTAGGAAACGGCGTTTGCGAGTAGGTCTTACCAGCGTACTTGTTCAACGCCGGTTTGGGATCGAACGTCTCTAAGTGACTGTACCCACCGGACAAGAACACCCAGATCACCGATTTGGCTCGCGGTCGATGATGATGAGAACCGCTGGGCAAATGCGACTCGGACGCCTTCAACAAACCGTCTTCCGCTAACATCGCCCCTGCGGCTAAACCGCCAAACCCCATGCCAAGGTTCGAAAGGAATTCACGTCGGTTGTTGATGCTGTTCATAACTCAATACTCGTCGGATATTTACCTTGTTATATTCTACTGAATAGAGACAAAATCACTATGGTTAATTAACACGCGAATCAACCCAGCACGCGCGTTATCGCCGTAACTCGCCAAAAACGATTCGCATTTGCTTGATTCTTCTGCCGACGGTGACCGTGACAATACTACCAAATATGCCATCTGAACGTATGAACGGTCTTGCAACTTATCCGAACCGGAACCGAGCAACTCTTCAATCCGCAGTGCTGTCTTTTGGGCGACTTGGTGAACAAAATCACTGTTGTTCAGCGCCAATGCCTGTTGTGGCACAATCGTACTGGTTCTACGATAACATTCAAATGGATTTGGTGCGTCGAACAATTCAGCTAGCGGATTTGCACCACCATCTTCCGGATACGTTTCATAATACAACGACCGTCGATTCGTCGTTAAAGCCTTCGCGTTTTCCAACGAACGACCTCCCTCCGACATATCCAAATCACTCGCTATATACAGCAGGCTGTCTCGTACAACCTCTGCCTCCATCCTTCCTGAGTTCATCCGCCACAGCCACACGTTGTCAGGATCAACTTGCCTGTTACGGGCGCTACCTCGCGTTCCCCGTTGGTACGCATCACTCATTACAATCAAACGGTGAATATGTTTCATATCCCAGCCGGATTCCATCAACTCAACCGCCAAATAATCCAATACTCCTGGGTGAGTCGGCGGTTTTCCATTGCGACCGAAATCAAAAACAGTTTCAACTAAGGGGACATGAAAATGACGGAGCCAAATATGATTCACCGCAACACGCGCCGTTAATGGATTGTTTCGGTGAGTTAACATCCGCGCTAATGCTGTCCGCCGACCGGTACTGGTTTTTGCCGTCTGCACACTCAGCGGTTTATAGTCAGCGGGTCGCGCGGCAGCCACTTTATTTGACGCGGCGACGGCAGTCTCCGCTTTAGTGACCCTCGCCTGAGCAGCAGTCACTGCTGTTTTACGCTCCGCATCATCACCGATCTCTGCGGCCGCAACCAACTCCGCCCGCGACGCGAGCAACTCTGCCTGCGCACTCAACACATCGGTTTCTATCGATTTTGAAACTGCAGCATTAATCAAATCTTGGGCTTCGTCTTTGGCAGCGGTACCGCCGTACCGCAGTGCATCTGCCGCAATTACTGATTCGACCGTCAAAATTTTAGCTTCCGCGGAAGTCACGGCGGCAACTGCTGCATCCCGTGTTAGAGTTATCCGCGAAACCGCGTCGTTGGCCCCGCCTACGGAATGACGCAGGACCCGTACTAACTCCGAGTCAAATACTTCGATCGTCTTCGAGGTTGCGGGCGGGATCGAACTGCGGCCAACTTTCCAATTATCAATTCCGTCTATATCCTGTCCCTCTGAATAGCGTTCCCCCTCAAAGTTCAACACAATCTCGGGCTGCTGCGGAATACTGATACGAATATCATCGAACACAGCCTGCGTCCCGGTGCGACAATCTAACAAGATAGGTTTGTTGTCCGTTCCGACAGGATTCCAGCCATTGATAGCCGCCAAAACCGTTTCCAACTCACGGAAATCCATTGTTTCCACATTCCAGACGTCAATCGTCAACTCAGCGTTATCCGTCTTTGGATGCAACACCCATTTTGTCTTAAATCGCCGCTCTCCATTTGCGAAATCATACTTACCCACGACAAACCTTGAAAACCCACCGGGCGAATACGAATAGATCACACCATTTTCAAAACCGACATATCCGGCCGTCAAGGAACCTTTGTGATCACGGACTAATTGGAAGTTAACTTCACCTTCATCCAATATCAGTAATTGAAACGATATTACCGTATCATCGACGAGTTCCTCGACTTCCGGCAAATGATTTGACAATACGCGGCGACCCTGCCGAGCGTCTAGCAGCAACGAAAAACGTCCTTCCAACGCACCGCCTTTTCCTGACGCATTCACTTGTTTAATGGCAGCTACTAATTTGACCTGAGCGTTATCTCGCACAACTTCCGCCGCTCGTAATTGCACCACATCGATCGCAGGCACCTTAACAAGATCGGCTTTCGCCATCGACAAACCTACAGCGGCCTGTGCCATTTCGTACTCATGCACCGACTTCCGCGCCCCAGGATACCAAGCCTCTGTTGGCAGCTGTTGTTCTCTGACTTCCGGCAACAGATGCTCCAAGAACCGTGGTACGCCTGGCTCGATAATCTTATGATCTGCTATCCGATTCCGTTCATCGCCACCGTCATAGAAATGGGTGATTGCATCATGATTCTTGTCGAACACTCGAGCCATCCCTATGAGCGCTGGCTTCCGCGACCCAGCATACAAATACTCTACAAAATCGTCCGGGCGAGGTTCACCCGCCACCTGATCCATGCGGATACTCATTGGCTCAAAAAACGCCCGCAAACGGAAATAGTCGTCATGTTCAATCGGGTCGTATTTATGGTCGTGACAGTGCGCACAATTAAACGTCAAACCAAGAAACGCTTTGCCGGTGTATTCGACATTGTGTCTCATCCATTCGTTGGGGTTTAACGAATAGTAATTGCGGACGAGGTACCCGGTAGCTGGCCACTGCGAATCATCCAACGGCGACATTTCATCAGCCGCTAACATCTGCTGTACCATCACGTCGTAACCAGCGTTGCTATTAAGTGAATCTACAATCCAATCACGCCACATCCATATTTGGGCAGCGCTGTTGCGGACGTCGTTTTGATTGCGGCGACCGTACCAATCGGAATATCGCCAAATGTCCATCCAGTGCCGCGCCCAACGTTGACCGTAGCGCGAATCTGCTAACAAACGATCCACAACTGTGCCGTATCCTGTGACCGGCGCGTCTTCTACAAACGCAGTCAGTTCATCTGGTGTAGGTGGCACACCGATTAGGTCGAGGTAGACGCGCCGCAGTCGCTGCGACGGCGTTGCTGCATCTATTGCTCCGATTTTCCGAGCACGTAACTGCCTCTCGATCAAAAAGTCGATCACCCGCGACTCGTGTCTACGCGGTATCTTCGGCGCGGTCGGAGGCACAAATGCCCAGTGCTCAGCAGGGTCAGACTCGGCCAATTCGTTAACGGGCGAATCAGCACCGCCGGCGACCCACTGCTTAAACTGAGCGATTTCCTCAACCGTCAACGGTTCCCCGATAGGTGGCATGCGAAAATCCTCATCCTTGGAGGATATGCGTTCTAACACAACCGCACCGTTGTCAGTTGCCCTGCGCAGCGATGCACCTGTATCAAGTCGCAATTCGCCCTCTTGCTTTAAAGCGCCATGACAAGCATAACACCTTGCCTTGAGTATGGGCTTAATGTCTCTCAGGTAATCTTGCGACTGGACCGTACAGTTAGGATTCATTGCAAAAGCCAACACCACGACCGCTGCGAATGACAACATCCTAACTTTCGGAATTCCAACCAACATGCTACTTAACCTGCAATGAAAACAACTCGGCACCCGTCATTGAAATCTGCAACTTCACGGCCTTTCCAACTAACGCTTCAAGCGACCGACCATCACGCCACTTAATTTCTGCCGCTATTTGGTTGTTACTAAATGCAATCGCATCTTTCGCGGTGTATCCTGGGATTGCCTTCCCTGCCGTATCCAATAGCGAAACAACTATGGAACCGCCTTTCTTAGTCCGAGCGTTAATAAATATCGCCTGGCCGCCGATAACCACCGGATAAGTGACAATCTCGGCCTGTTTTGCCTGTAGAGCAACAAACCCGTCTGTCCGGTACTCAAACCGGCGCACTCGGGAATCTAGACCGGTATAGTAAGCTTCCGTACCATAGATTGACATATGCGCTGGATCATCAGGTAACTGCAACACGCCCGTAGCGGCATAGTTGCTGCGATTGCCGGCGCGATCCGCCGGTGCACTTTCCGGAATAATCGCTGTTGACCAGCGCTGAAATGTCAGCCCGTCCCGACTAAACATAAACAAAGGTTCGACGCGACTATTGGCCGGTAAATATCGAGTTGGCAAACCAATGTATATCTTCGGGTTGCGGGCATAGGGGGCAACCGCATTGGTATAGAGATGCTCGTTGGGACTATCGACATATTTCAATTTGACAGGATCTGTCCAATTTACAAAATCACTCGACTCGCAAAACTGAATCGATCGCACTCCGTCGATAAACAATCGTGAATAGCATACATATTTACTGCGATTCACGTCCCAGAAACCCAAATTTTGAGAATCAAACGCACCTTTGGTGATAACCGGTTGGGACGAAGTTTGCTTCCAATGCAAACCGTCCGCGGAAGCAAACGTGTATAAACCCACAATACCCTTTTGCCGCTCAGGAGTATCAAACGATCCCTTTACATACCGGCCACGCGACAACGCCTTGTATTTTTCAGCGGGCTTACAGTCAGGGTTAGAGTCAACAAAGGGAGCAAAGCAATGCGTTCCTATGCCGTCCCAAACGATGTTATTGGCTCTGGAACCCTCAAAATCAACGATCCCCAACTTTGGTTTTTTCCAATGTACGCCATCCTTACTTACCGCCACACAGGTCACTTCACGATGAGTCATTACTTTTTTCACTGTGTCATAGTGTGCACCGCGGTAGTAGGCTCGGTACTCATTGCCATCTTGCAAAAAAGTAAAGTATGCACTGACGTTCCCTTCCCAGAACTCACCCGTCGCCAGAATCATTTCCTTCGGCTCCGGCCGTTGCAGCACAAACTCCACGTCGCCAGTTTTGCTCTCAATCAACGCGTCATCCCAAAACAGCTGTAGATCATTGCCGATCTCAATTGGTTCGGCCGCAGACACACTCGCTAAAACAAACAACCCTAAAATGACAATACAAGTACGTTTCACGTCTGATACTCCCCTTAAGATGTTTCTATAATTCGTGGCAGTGGTCTACAGCAACCCTGCGATCGGGTTTCCGTGATAAATGTGATGGGGCCTGTCTGACTCGTCGATCCAAGCTGCGGTTTTTGGTATTCCTGAGTGTCCTGTCCACCCTGTTTCCGAGAGTATCCAATGCGAAAACTTGCCCAAGCGGGAGACTTTTGTCCCAACTCATCTTGCTCCAGCTACGACCAATGTGCAGAGGAAAGATCCCCCGGCATGATCATCAAGCACGGCAAGACCCGATCGGGCCGTCAAAGGTTCCGCTGCACGGTCTGCGGCTCAAGCTTCACGGAGACCCAGGGGCACCCTGTTCGATCGGAAGCGAACCTCTGAGGAGACGATCCTCGATGCCCTGTCCCGGATTGCGGAAGGCTC
>DTSG01000243.1 GCA_012965455.1 Planctomycetaceae bacterium
CCCACGAATGGAAACCGCGACGTAGGCTCCGCCACGGAGGGTAAACTTCGAACCACATAAGAAAATTACGAAACGCATGGACACTAATACTGCAACCGATTTACCACAGGCCACGAACCGTTTTCGCTCGCGGCGGTTGCGACCTGTGGTGTATTTTTTGTTGACCTTAGCTTCCGTGTTCTTTGTCGCTTCGCTGCAATATATGCCCTTGGAATTTTGGATTCGTTTAGGTGCGCGGGTCTTTGGCGGTGTCGCCTTTGATTCGATTCACTTTCGCGCTGAAATTATCAAAAATGCGGACCAAGGACTTATCTACATGTGTGCGGCGATGGGGATTTTACTAACACACGAATTTGGTCATTATTTTGCCACTCGGATCTATCGGATTCCTGCGACATTACCGTATTGTATTCCCTGCCCCATCAGCCCAGTGGGTACATTTGGTGCCGTGATTTTTATGGACGGCAGTAAAGCGGACCGTAAACAAATATTTGACATTGGAATCGCTGGGCCATTGGCAGGATTGATGGTCGCTATCCCAGTTATGTGGCACGGCGTAGCAACGTTGGATTTAACCCAAGCGGAATATGGGCCTTTTGAAATAGAGTTGCCGTTGTTGGTGCAGTGGATGTATCAGTGGACGCACGCTGGTGCAGTGGCTCCTGACGTGGTTGTGTTTAGCCAACTCAATGCTTACTTTGTAGCGGGTTGGTTTGGATTGATCGTCACTGGGCTCAATATGGTGCCGATGGGGCAACTTGATGGTGGCCACGTGAGTTACACTTTGTTCGGTACAGCGGCTCACTGGATTGCTCGGATACTCATGGTGTTGGTCATTGCATACCAAGTTTATACTCAATCAGCAATGTTTGTATTGATGTTAGTATTGATTATGGTGGTCGGGCTCGAGCACCCTCCGACACGTGATGATACAGTTCGACTTGGCCCCGTCCGGTGGTGCATCGGTGTCGTCTCATTGGCGATTCCAGTGCTGTGTTTAGCACCGTCGATCATTATTATGCGGTGAATTGGCTTAGATGAAATAAATGTTACCCCTAGCGGTTTCCCTGTATCCTTGGCCAAATTGGATCCTCGGCACACTATACTCTTTGCCTAAACCACCAATTGACCTTCTCTTAATAGCCTAAATTTGGTATTTTCCCGCTGGTTATTCCCAGTTTGTCTCTGATCCAAACTTCAATACTTCAGGGGGAAGTACTATGAAAGCCTTGGTTTCTCGCCCGGTCCTATATTTTTCCTTAGCGATTGTACTGCTCGGTGGCAGTGGTTGGACGATCTATAGCAAGTTTTTTGCGCCAACCGACAAAGAGACTGTAGCTGTTACGGCATCTGACAAGGAAGATAGTGCGGGTACAAGAGGTGTGGATGACGAGCAAGACGTAACTGTTGCTGCGCCAGATGCGGATGCATTTTTGCGTCTTGCTGGGTCAACGAGTAGCGATGGCAGTGATGGCGTTTTTCAACTTGCCACAGAACCGGCCCTAACTGTAAATACTTCTTCGGACAGCGATAGTTTTGTCCTCAATAACACCCTGCCTGCACCACTTGATAATGGTGACGATACAACGTCATTTAGGATTGGGGATGATGAGGGTATTAATGCCTTGGCTCCGCCAATACCTGAGTTTTCCCTTGGTGACATTACCGAGCTTCCACCAGAAAGTAATCTTGGCGGCAACGTAGGTCCTCATGATTTTGAACAAGCAAGCGCCTCGCCTGTTATGCCAATGTTAGATGATACCACGGGTGTGAATTCTGATGTGACAGTCGATCTTAGCCAACCTGCCACTGGGTTTGAATTCCCCACAGCGGCAGCAGCAAGCGGCTCTCAGTTACAACCACTTACGACGCTGCCAGCCTTAGATCCGACTGGCGCCTTCGGCTCTGGAGAGTTCAGTTCGAACACCTTGGCTCCAGCAATTGAGAACACGCCTGGTACCATTGAAATGGAAGGTGAGCAATTACCGTCGTTGTCCATTCGGAAAATTGCGCCGGCTGAAGTCCAAGTAAACCATGCTGCTGTCTTTACCACACGCATCAAGAACATCGGCAAGATTACGGCTTATGGCGTAAAAATTACTGATTACGTTCCCCGCGGTGCCAGATTAGAAAGCGCTCATCCCGAGTTTATTCGAACACCCACGGGGGCGATTCAATGGGAGTTAGTCGCTTTAGAGCCCGGTGAAGAAGCGTCGGTGTCCATGAAAGTGACGCCATTGACTGAAGGGGAAATTGGCAGCGTCGCCACCGTTTCGTTTGCTACGCGTGTTTCCGTTCGAACCGTCAGTACAAAACCACAACTGATGATTCGACAAACATTTAATAAAACGGCTCTCATCGGTGAAACCGTTCTCGTCAATATTGTCGTGTCAAATCCTGGCAGCGGTGATGCAACGGGTATCGTAGTAGAGGCAGATATCCCAACAGAGCTGTCTCATGTTGCCGGCAATGAATTGGAATATCAAATTGGCACGCTACGTCCGGGCCAGTCTAAACAACTACAATTACGTCTGTTGGCAAAAACCGCAGGGCTTATTCAGAATATTTTGACTGTCCGTGGCAAGGGCCAGATTGAAAACCGAAGTATCGAACCAATGCGGATCGTCGCACCAGCACTTCAGGTTTCACTGCGTGGACCAGCGATTCGGTACTTGAACCGCCAGACCACATACGCGGTTGATGTAGTAAATCCAGGAACAGCGTCCGCTCGCAATGTTCAACTCGTTGCTTATCTACCCAAGGGCTTAAAATTCGTATCGACTGACCATCACGGTGAATACGACAACTCAGAGCATGCGGTTTATTGGAAATTAGAGGAGTTACCTCCTCAAATTGGAGATTCTGTGCAGTTAACGGCAATCGCTATCGAACCGGGTGAGCAAAAAGTTCGTCTTGAAGGTACAGCTGATCTTGGCGTGCGCGCTCAGTTCGAGCATGTAGTACGCGTGCAATCTGTACCGGAATTGGAATTCAGTGTGAAAGACACGGCGGATCCCATTGAGCTAGGATCTGATACGACATATGAAATCAAAGTCGTCAATCGTGGCACACGCACTGCGACTGGTGTCCAGATTGCAGTATTATTTCCTCAAGCTTTGAAGCCGATTCAAGGCGGCGGACCAAGTGATGTACGTATTGAAGGCCAAATCGCATTGTTTTCGCCTTTGCAGCGTCTTGCTCCCGGAGCTGACGCGGTATTTCGAGTGAAAGCTAAGGCGATCGCCCCAGGTGATAATGTTATCCGAGTGCAGATATCCTCGGATGATAAAACAACCCCCGTCACCAAAGAAGAAAGCACCCGCGTCTATTCGGACAATTAAGACCGAACAGTTAGCATTCTAAGTCAGGGGAGTTTACCCCACGATCACATGCAACACTTTTTTAAACTTGCTGTATCCGTAATCCTCATCACAGTGACTTGCAGCGAGATTCATGCCGCTGGTCCGCTCAGGAAAACAGCGATCGGAGTAACACGTAGCGGCAGGCCAAT
>DTSG01000244.1 GCA_012965455.1 Planctomycetaceae bacterium
AAGGTGGTGGTGGCGGTGGCGGTGGTGGGCGGTAATTAATAAACAGTGGCTCCGCTGATCCGTTAGACATTGTGTTTGCCGGTGGTGTGCTAATTCTTATTACAGTGGGCTAATTCGTTACCCGAGCTGTTGAGCTAAGCGACTGACAATTGTCTCACCAATTTTTAGAGAGCTCGTGGCCGCTGGGCTGGGCGCGTTACAGACGTTGATAATGCGGTCTGAATCTAGAATGATGAAATCGTCCACAAGGGTGCCATTGGGGTCTAGGGCTTGCGCACGCACGCCAGAACGGCCTCGTATCAGATCATCAGCGGCGATGGCTGGCACGAGTCGCTGAAGTGCTTTAACAAACGCTCGTTTGCTGCACGACTGCCACATTTCTTGCATTCCCATGCGCCAGTGTTTAGTGGCCAGTCTTAGAAATCCTGGATAGGTGAGAGTTTCCAACAGGTCGCGAACGTTAACGTCGCGTTTGCGATAACCTTCTCGGGCGAACGCCAAGACGGCGTTGGGGCCGCATTCTAGTCGTCCGTCGATCATCCGCGTGAAATGTGCACCCAAAAATGGGAAATCAGGATTCGGTACGGGATAGATCAGGTGATTGCATAAGTGATGGGCCGAGGGTTTAAGCTCATAGTATTCACCGCGAAAGGGAACAATCTTTGCTGGCGAACGGTGACCGGTTTTTTTAGCGATACGATCACAGTATATTCCGGTGCAGTTTATTAAATATGCAGCCGTAAAATCTCCGTTAGAGGTTTCAACTTTGACGCTCGATGTGTTTTGTTGGATGCCAAGCACTTTGGATGATGTGACAATTTCGCCTCCTCGTTCGCAAACGACTTCCGCTAGACTCTCGCAAACCGCTCGGAAGTTAACAATACCAGCGTCGGGAACGTGAATGGCTGCGATGCCTGCCGTGTGGGGTTCTATTTCAGAGAGTTGATCTCGGTCTAATAATTTACACTTTACTGTATTGGCTTGCCCGCGCTCATAAATCATCTGCAAGTGTTGTTGTTCTGTTTCGTCTACGGCAACAATGACTTTGCCACAAATATCAAACGGGATCTCTTGTTCTCGACAAAACGATTCCATCATCCTTCGACCTTGTTGACAATTGGTCGCACGCAATGAACCAGGAGTGTAATAAATCCCAGAATGGATAACTCCAGAATTACGGCCAGTTTGATGCTGTCCGATCCCAGACTCTTTTTCGAGAACGGTAACTTTTGTGTGGGGATATTGCTGCGAGATTTGATAGGCGGTTGCCAATCCGACAATCCCACCGCCCGCAATAATCACTTCGTCCCGTGCGCTCACTGTACTAGTACCTTTGGAGGATGAATGTTGTTCGTTACTCGAGGATTGCCTATAATTGCAGTCGGCTAACATTCCTTCCATCCTACGTTTACGAACCATTTAGTTGCAACGGCCTAGCGGTTGTAAAAGGTGGAACGGTTAGCAACATGATTATATACACACCCTTTAACAATCGGAACATAACCTTGACCCTGAACTTTCTTCGTTCAAAACGTTTTGTATCTACGCAATTCAGTTTGTCATTATTGTCATGTGCATTGTTGCTCTGTTTTTTGAGCAATCTGTCGGGACAACAATCCACTCCCAAACAAAGCACTCAGATTGGCGTCACAGTAACTGACGATGCAAAAACAATTGCAGAGGAGTCTGTTGGGGATGAAGAAATATACGATTTGTTGAAATTGTTTGTCGACACACTCGATCAAATCGACCGCAATTACGTTAAGGACGTTAATCGGCGAGAGTTGGTTGATGCTGCGATAGAAGGCATGTTGAAGAAACTGGATAGGCATTCAAATTATATTCCGCCGTCCAATATCGATCGTTTTAAGCAAGCAATCGAGAATGTCTTTGGTGGCATTGGCATTCAGACAGTCTTGAATCAAGGGAACATTGAGATCGTAACGCCTATTTCCGGCTCACCGGCATATGCTGCTGGGATTCGACCTGGAGATCTTATTCGTAAAATTAATGACGAGTCGACTGCGGGGATGCAATTGTCAGATGTGGCTGCTCGATTGAAAGGTAAGATCGGTACGTCAGTTAATTTGACAATCGAATCACCCAAATACAATGAAACGAAACAGTTAACGGTTGAGCGGCAATTAATTGAGATCGAGTCGGTGTATGGTGCCGCACGAAACAACGACGATTCATGGAACTTAATGATTGATCAAGAGAATCGCATTGGTTATTTGTTGATTACGAATTTTGGCCGTAAGACTTCCGCAGAGCTGCTGGGGGCGCTGCAGCAATTGAAAGAGAAGGATGTCCAAGGTTTGATTATCGACTTGCGTTACAACCCCGGTGGCCTGTTGACTGCTGCAATCGAAATTTGCGATATGTTTATTCCAGCGGGTCGAATTGTAAGTACTGAAGGTCGCAGCGTGCCTAAACGCGTGTGGGACGCCAAGGCTGAGGGTACTTTTGACGGATTTCCCATCGCAATATTAGTTAATCAGTTTAGTGCGAGTGCGAGTGAAATTGTATCTGCGTGTTTACAAGACCACGATCGAGCCGTCGTTGTGGGGCAACGGTCTTATGGTAAAGGGAGTGTCCAAAATATTATTCAACTGGAAGGGGGTCGCAGCGCATTAAAATTGACGACTGCTGGATATCTACGGCCTAGTGGCAAAAATATCGATCGGCCCAATGCTCAAAATGATGATGATTGGGGCGTTAAGCCAAACGACAACCTGGTAGCTGAATTCACCGTTGAACAGAATCGATTGCTGCGGCTATGGCGACGTGATTTGAATATCGTACTCAACGGCGCGACGCATGATCCATTTGTTGATAAAGAATATATTGGGTTCCACGATGCACAATTACACATTGCTAAAAACTACCTCTACGAGGCGCTGGACTTGCCACTCGCAGAAGCTCCCACGGTAGCAGAGCGTGGCACCAAACGCGGCAATCGGCGAGGACCTATGAGAAACCGCGAGTCGTCTAATGAGGACGCGTCCAAATAAACACCCACGCTCTGCTACAGCGTGCAAACACTGTCAGCGGTGTTTCGTATCCACACAGGGGCTTTAACTACATGCGTATTCTTACCATTGAATCCACTTGCGACGAAACAGCCGCCGCTATTGTGACGGATTCGTTTGAAGTGCTTGCGAGCGTTGTCGCTTCGCAGGAAAAGTTGCACCAAGAATTCAAGGGTGTGGTACCCGAGATAGCGGCTCGCGCACACGTGCAAACAATTCTGCCAGTCATTGATGAAACACTGAAACGTGCTGGGTTAGCCTTAAACGAGTTAGATGCCATAGCAGTCGCCAATGAGCCAGGGTTAGCAGGATCACTGCTCGTGGGCGTGGTCGCCGCAAAGGCGTTGTGCGTTGCTCATAACCTACCCCTTGTTGCAGTGAATCACCTGCAGGCCCATATCTTTGCCTGTCGCCTCGCCGCACAAAAAGACGTATTTCCGTGCGTAGGATTAATCGCCAGCGGTGGTCACTCAAATCT
>DTSG01000245.1 GCA_012965455.1 Planctomycetaceae bacterium
GCTGAAAATTTCGCGAGTTGTAGCGATCGTAAGAACAAAGAATTGCCATCCCTAAACACATAAAAAATATACATGTCACATGTATCACCGATACTTCGTTTATCGGTTGTCGGGATTGTAAGTGTTGACTCAGCCGACCTGATGCCGGAGCATCGCTAGAATCGGACCAATTTAACAGCACTTATTAAGCAGTTTTAGAGCGTTTCGCCTTCTTAATGATACCGCGCAGAAACTGAAAGACGAGAAAAAGCAGAAAGGGGTATACTGGCCACAGTCGAAGTAGAATCGGGGACCGTTCGTTAAGTACCGCCGTGGGTGCGGATTGTGCCGTTTGATGAAGATCTCGCAAATCCGAAAGTCGCATCGTATCGAACGTTGCAAAGAGCCCGATCACACCAAGTGTCAATAACAGCAAAAAACATCCCGCCCCTGACATCACCCCCTTAAATGCGTCCGTTTCCGTTGGGTGCGTATCAAAGAGTTCAATCTGCCGTCCCTTCTTTAATGACAACGGTATCATCTCTGCGGTTTCGCGGGCTTTCGCGTACTCGAGCCAACTGGACGATAATTCGCTGTTACTAGATGAGAAAATCGCAGCGAGTTGCTTATTCGTGGAATCGTGGGAAAACGAACGCGGAGGATGAACTCGTTGCTCATCTGAAAATGTGTACTCCGTGTTAGTGTGAGTTTTGTCGCTATTGGACCACTGCAGGACTATTCCATTACGCATCTCTAGTGTTATGGATATATCCAGTTCAGCATTGGGGGAAACTGGGAAAGATGTTCCGGGTGCAAGGGCATACAGATACTTTGATTCACCAACAATTGCCCCCAGTTGAATTAAGTCGCGAGTCAAATCCGCTGTGATCACCTTCAATTGCCGAGTCAACCCGCTCGCGCGAATAGTGATCTGCTGGGAAACCGTGCCAATATCCTCAGTGGTAATTCCAGCAAAGCACAGCGCCAGCAGAACCGCGTCGGACTCTAAGCGAATCATCTCAAGCTCATAGGCAAAGAGAGAATCCGCATCCGGATCCACGATAATTAGCGAAAACCCGTTTGAAACCAGACTGCGCACAATATCCTGATGCGAATCCTCGTCCAATTTTAGAGCGACAAATATTTTTGTGTCCGCGGATACAGCCAATATTTCCGCCCAATCGCTTAACACACTAGTCGTGGAGTGCTGGCTTGGAGGTACGAACTGGTCATCGTCAACATAAATTGCGGAGCAACGTGAGCCTGTAGCGACCCCACGATTTAGTATCTCTACACAATCGGCAGAGAAGCCAAGGAACACGAACTCTGGATGAGGGTTGTTCATAAGTAAGGTGAAAAACGACACGAGTAGAGACCAGTCGCGATGACTGGGAAAACATTCCGCAACACTTAAAGCTAAATTCGCAACTGTTCTCTGTCAACAGACGGTTCGAATATTGCGTTGTCACTCGAGAAGCGGATGCTAAGCTACTCGCGGCGAGCGTAACAAGAGATTTGGTGATTCCACGCGGTCGTCAATCAGACAGCGTTGGATAAAGGGATACAGCAAGTTAATCATAGACTCGACCGACTGTACTTGAATGACAAAAGATCCCGCTAACGGGGGAATGTGACTCGCGCAGATGATACCATTTGCACCGTTTTCGTATGCGCGCATTACATCCTTTAATAGCGAGTAGTTCTCGCTGCAATGAATATATGTGTCCCCGAGTCGCACCGTATCGGAGTTTAAGGCGAACCTGGTTATTTCCGTGTGGGTGCCGAAGATCGGCTCAATGTCTGCCAGGAGAAGATTTGCCTTTAGAAATTTCGTCAAAATCGATGCCGTAAGTTTGGTTCCAGCGGGAGGCATTATGAGGTCCTTTCAGATGAGGATCCGTCGACATCGGGGAAGGGTAGTATGTCGACGCCGTATACAGGTTCGGGGTAAAGTAGTTGGTCCAGACATATATCAGTAATTTGACGGTCGTCAAAATACAGTGTCTGATTGCCCAGTAGATGCTGCGTGCGAAACCCCTTTCCGGCGATCAGCACGGTATCATCAGTATTGGCGTGAGCTAAGGCCCAGACGATAGCTCGTTCCCGACTGACAATAACCTCCGCATTACCGGGGCGCCGGTATCCGTCGAGGACGTCGTGCGCAATCGAAAGTGTCTCCTCATTAGCCGGATCATTCTCGGTGATAATCGTAATATCGGCAGCTTTTTCCGCGATCCTCCCCATGTCGGCTCGGAAGGGAGCACCTGTATTTGCGCCGGGACCGTAGACAACAATCAGGCGACCCGTGGTTATTTGACGCACGCTGTGCAGTGCGTTGCGGAGTGTAATGGGAGAGTTCGCAGCATCAAGATAGACCTCAAAATCCTGGCCACGCGTAATCCGTTCGAGATGCCCCTGGATGGTATCAACTCTCCCAATGGCTTCGGCGATTTCCGGCAGTGAATAGCCTTCCAGCAACGCGAGTGCGGTAACTTGCAGGCAATGATAAACATGGTGATGGCCAATAATTGGTGTAAATACGACGGCTTCTGCTGTACCGGCATGTATTCGCAAACGCTGCCCGTCCGCGCTATGATTGAGGTGTTCTACCCATATGTCGCAATCGTCGTTGGAGCCAATTGTTAGGGTAGGACTTTCGATCCGCGGTAGGTCAAATCGAGACGACGCATCATCTGCGTTTACAATAACAACCCCAGTTGGTTTCAACGAGTCGATGATATTCGAGGCAGCCCTTCGCGTTTGGTGTACCGAACCACAAGTGCTGGACTGAAAATCGGTAAGTCGCGTGATGACTGCATAATCTAAGTCAATGTAGGCTGAAGTTTGATCTGCGAGATCCCTCTGATTTAGTTCGATGCAGGCAATTTGGCAGTCGTTCGCTACCATGGCGGCGAGCCAATTTGCGTATACCTTCGAGTCGGGTTTAATTTCAGGGAAATCAGCGACGTCTTTGCCGTTGTCGAAACATAGGTCGCTTAACGCACCAGTTGTCTTGCCCAGATGTTGGAATACTTGTTGTATAAGAAAAGTAGCAGCCGTCTTTCCACAGGTCCCACTAATTCCTATAGTTCGCAGATTTTTAGTCGGGGATCCAGCAGCATGGTGTGCGGTGCTTGCGTAGGCAATGCGGGTGTCCGGAACGATGAACGTGGGGATTGACGTAGGTAAAATCCTCTCAGCCACGATGCCAGCTGCGCCCTTGGCAGCGACCAGCGCAATATCATCATGCCCGTCGCCAGCATCTGAATCTATTGCGAAGAATAGATTACCCTCTTCGCAGGACGCGGCATCACTTGTAAACCCCGTATAGCTGCACCCCTGTGTGTCGACAGGTAAGAAATCGGCAAGACAATCGAGCATGTCTAAGTCGAGGAGTTGGTTTCTCCGCAGCATTTAGGCGTTCCATCCATAGGTGCTAAATATGTGAGTAGTGCAAGACCAGCAATCCGTGCTGGTTTGAAGTAGTGGTAATCTGCCATTTATGCGAGGTGTGTGTCAAGCTCGAAA
>DTSG01000246.1 GCA_012965455.1 Planctomycetaceae bacterium
TCGCTGGCAATAGAACGCTGCTGCAACGCCGTCAAGCCAATGTCGCGGCCACTGTGCGTATAGAACAACTTAAAATCGCGATCCAACTGGGCTCCGTACCTCTCAAAGTGAACAACCGCCTCGTGATCGTTCTTGCGATTGACCGAAATCTGATGCGTCGGACTGTAGATACTGCCTAAGGATTGTTGTGATTTTAGATTGAGCGTGAGTCGGAATTCCTCAAGCGTTGCCACGGCGGCACGGTCCGTTTTTAGCGGATAGATGTATTCCACAAGGTCCTGGTCTTTTTTGGATACCGTGGTGAAGCTGATTTCGACGGTCTGGTCCCCTTTGGCCGGAATTGGGTAGATCTTCAGACGTAATAAGTCCGACCCAATATAGTCTAGAATCGCGGGAATTTTGGTCTGCCGCACAATGCTGGCGTATACCTGTTTTGCCTCGTCGGCCGTCAGAAGTTCGGCCTTCATCTCTTCACCGTTGACAAAAAGAACGAACCGCTGGACACTCGCGCCGGCAGGCACCGGAAACACGTAATTGGCTTCCAGCTTTTTATCGGTGTGGTTACGAAATGTCTGTTTGACCGTCGTCACCGCAACCTGATCTTCAATCGTGACGGTCACATGGTGGTTCAACATCACCAACGGCGCTATGTCGGGTTCAACGGGAATCAGCAACCCTCCGCATTGGGCGGTACCGGCATACGTAAACAACACGAAAATGGAGAATAAATATCGTTTCATTTGATCCTCGGTTCTTATTCGGGCGGTCAGGATCAGGCGATCAACTGTGACCGCCTGATCTTTCCGCGTTCCTAAATGAATTACTTGCCTGAACGAAAGGTTACCTTCTATTTATCGAATGTAAATTCCTTCTTGATTGCTTGCTCGCGTATGGCGCCGATCAAGACCGTATCAAGTGTTTGTTTACCCTCGGTTTCCGCAGTTTCCTTTCGCACCGCGGCAACATACTCGATCCGTTCCACATTTAGCTTGACGATTTTCTTTTTCAGAACATCGCGTTCCTGACGCTTCTTCGTGACGTAGGCCTTGCGTTGCTCAAGGTTCATTTTTCGCATCACTTCGGGAAGATCTTCCGCTTTGACTTTCGCCAAATCAACCTTGCCATCGCGGCATGCGTCGCAGAGGTCCCAGGCCGAGTTCTTATAGAAACCACTGGCCTTGGAAACCGCTCGTTGCTGTGCACTGGCGAGCGACGAGCCACTGGCGTTGCTGTCTTGCAGCGATTGACGGTCAAAGCCCGCTTTCCCCTTCAGGCCAAAAGGAATGTAAGTCTTGTTTAGTTCGACACCCAGACTCGCAATCCGCTTGTCCTGCGGTGCTTCAATATGCACAACCGCTTCCGTGTGGTTGATGTTCATCGATGTTCCGTCGGCCAGCAACGCACCATCTCGCCAGCCTTCCGGGATTCCATCACCACAATGAATCGTGTTGATGATGATTCCTTTACCGATGGCTTCCTTGCAGGCAATCTTGTAGTCGACCGGTCCTTGAGTAAATGGTTCGTTACCAGCAATAAAGATCAGCTTCAGGGCGCTATTGTCAGTGCTCCACTGCAGGTCATTCGTAGCGGATTGAATGACGGCGCCACAATATTCGCTGCCTCCTGATACGGGGATCCCGAATAGTGCCTCGGACACACGATCAAGGTCGTCGGTTAAAGGGACTAGTTGAGTCGCAGGCGGATTGCCATAGTGATAGACGGCGACTTGAAGTGTCGGAGTCTGACCACCTAATTTTGCCGTTACGAATTCGTTGACAACTTTCCAGAGCTCGCTGCGAGCTTGGTTGATCAACCCGCTCATGCTCCCGGAGTTGTCGAGCAGAATCGCGATCTGGACGACAGGTTGTTTCTTTACGGGTTTCGTTGCAGCGCGACCCACGCAAGGTAATACTAATAATGCGAAGAGCGCCAAGTAAATCGTCTGGGTGATACGGAGTGACATCGTTCGTCTCCTTTGAAAGTAATCGTTATAAGATTCTGGTTGGTTTGAAGTTCGACATTGCTTAGATTATACGAATTTTATCCACTGCCGAATGTAAATTGTTTGTAACATGTGATTTCCAACTCTGGCCCGTCGTGTGTTCCTGCAGGGAGTGCCAGCAGTAGGTCAATCTATGGCCACCGGCCAGCCTACTTTAGCGAGTTTGTTGAGATGCGGTATTGAAGCCAAATAAAACCGAAAGAAAAATCGATGAGAACAAAAAATGGGGGTTGGCAGCGAATCATTTTGTTTTGTTTGCTATCCTAAAAGTTTGATATAATGCAAATACACTCTGTAACGTCCCTGTCGCTGCTCCCATGATGCCAATTACCAGCCTACACCGAATGCCCCTTATCATTGCTCTAGTTCTCTGCGCGCTGTTAGCGACGGATGCGGTCGCTGCGCCCTCGAGAGCTTTTCTGCGACTGGATAAGAATAATGATGGCAAGCTGGCTGGCGCTGAATTAAATACCTCACCTGCGGGATTGATTAAAGCGATTGACACCAATGGCGATGGCGTGATTACTGCTAAGGAGGACGAACGCTATTTTTCTAGTCGCAACAGGACGCCGCCAAGAGCTGTGGTGGCGACGAAAAAGAGCACGCATGCCTATGCGGATAATGACAATCCACGACAGACGGTTGATGTGTATCAACCTCTTTCCCGGAAAAGTCCAAACCTCCCTTTATTGATTTTCATCCATGGCGGTGGTTGGCGGAGCGGTTCCAAGGATTCCGGTGTGCGGCATTTGAGTGATTACGTCGGATCCGGTAAGTACGTTGGTGCTTCGATTGGATACCGGTTGACCGGTGAGGCCCAATGGCCTTCTCAAATTCACGATTGCAAAGCGGCTATTAGGTATTTAAAAGCCAACGCGGCTACGTTTGGGATCGATGTTGATAAAATTGCTGTCTTTGGCACCTCAGCCGGTGGCCATCTTAGCTGTATGGTTGCTGTTTCTGGCAATGCTCCTGAACTGGAAGGCAAAATCGGGCAGCATTTGAAGCAATCATCGTCCGTTACCTGTGGCATTAGCTATTTTGGCCCAACCAATTTTCTGCGACTGAACGACTACCCTGGACGGATGAATCATAATGCCGCCAATTCGCCCGAGTCACTGCTAATAGGAAAGCCAATTCAACTGGACAAAAGTGCGACTCAAAAAGCCAATCCTGAATCCTACGTTGATAAAGATGATCCGCCGATGCTATTCATCCATGGTACCGACGATCCTGTAGTCGCCTATAACCAGTCCGTATTGCTCTCGAATCGACTCAAGCCGCTCGGCGTTAGTGGTGAGATAATTTCCGTACAAGGGGGTGGGCATGGTGGCTTTAAAAATCCAAAGATCAAGGAATTGGAACGGATGTTCTTCGAGGTGCATTTACATGGTGCCCGTCACAAAATTGAATCTCAGACAGTCTCCAATTGAGCTAACGCTGTTCCCAGCACACAGTTAGCAACTTCCCTTTCACTCTTGGTGGTATTTTTGTTAAGTTAA
>DTSG01000247.1 GCA_012965455.1 Planctomycetaceae bacterium
AAGGAAATCACCCCATCGGGAGGATCACTCAGCGGAAGATGATAATGCTGAGTTACTCGTATTTTGTTCTTCTTCAAATCCAACAACTCGACGTCCTCAACCAATATCAAGTCTTGCGGATTCCACTTGTCTTTCTTCGCTAGCAATAAGTTCATTGGTGGTTTGGCAAACTGCGACAGCATATCGTCATAGATACCTTTGTTGTTGTCATAGTATTGATTCAATATCTGTGCATCACGCTGACGATGCTCTACGCTGATCATTACTTGATGAGCTGCTGGTAATTCGTCTTCTTTTAGGTACGTCAACCACTTGATTGTATTGTCAAACGCAACACCATAATAATATTCAGATGTCTTGATAATTCCCGTTACACTCCACACCAACAGCAACAAAGAAGTCATCGTGCCAATGATGGTTAGCTTGATGCCGTAATAGATTTCCGGTTTGCTACTGATTGTGAGGTAGCCGAAAACTCCAACGGCAATACCCAATACGGGAATAAACGCAAACGCTGGTGTAACCAAGCACAAGGGGGCGGTCAAAGCAATGACACTAGTAACAATGGCGGCCCAATGAAAGCTCTGATAAGGGTTCTCTAGGCTATCTGAATGATTTGTCGACATATTCATTTATCTCACGTTTGTTTTTAAATGGCGGCAACTTCTCAATCCTGCGGACTGCAGCAGCATTACGTAGAGAATCCCTAACTACCCATCGCACGCTGTAACTCTTGCACCGACGTAATGCCCTGTGCCACGAGTAACATCCCTTCGGTTAACGTCGATTGATTGCCTTGCTCAACAGACAACTGTCGTAATTTAGCTGGGTCGGACTCCGTCATAAGTGCCTGCCGCAGCGGCTCGGTTATTTCCGTTAACTCAAAAATGCCAATGCGCCCCACAAAACCACGCCCTAAGCACGCCGGACATGGCTCGGGCATAACACCTTCTTCGTCAGGAACAGGTTGATATTGTTGATACAATACTTGCACATGCGATGGTGGCAATCCAAGCTGTTGCACGTATTGTGGATTGGGTTGAAATGGCTGTTTGCAGTTTTCACATAACCGCCGGCACAACCTCATGTGCAACACTCCATTTACCGCTTGACTAAGCATGTCCGGAGCAACTCCGGAACCCCGTAGCGTTAGTAATGCGTCGATCCCGTCAGTCGCTCGAACTGATACGAACACCTGCTTGCTCTCGGTATTGACTTCATAACAAAGCCGCTCAAGTGTCGCTTTATCAGCAAGTTGAGGAACAAGATAAACGTCAATCTGGCGTAGATCGGCAGCTTCAATCGATGCTGCTAGTGATTTTCCTTTATCTGGGTCAACGACGTCGACTAATATATTCTCAATGTCCGTTTCGTTCATGTCGGGTGTTTCAAAGCAAACAAAGTCTCGCATAAAACGATCCGTTGCCCGCATCGCATAATCCCAGACGGTAGACAGACCACCACCACTAGGTGGAGTGGCAATAACAACCATGCCGGACGTAACCTGCTTATTTTTGTCGTCTTCGTGCCGACCAGAAATGCGTTTATACACATCGACTAACGGATCACGAATCCCCAGGTCTGACAAGGAATCAAACTTACCTTTTTTGCTTATCAACTTAATAATGACGCGTTCACCAGTCTGAGTGCCAGCGCTAGTGAAGTGGCACTTGCGTACTTCTTTGCCGAACGCCGCCGTGAATTCACCAACTTGTTGATTCACTCGATCTTGTGGGTTCAGATGTGCTAACGTCTTAAAGACCGCTAGCATCATGTCACCACTCTGGCGATCCAACGCCGGCAACGCTTGCCAAACTCCATCCACTTCCACCTGAGACGCCACGCCTTGGGCAGTGAAGTCCATCAGAATTCGATCGCCCCGTCCGACAATTGCTTCATAGACAATCTGTTTAGCCGGAACGATCCCCATGGATTGTCGGCACTGAATCTCAGCAGCCTGATTTGCGGGTTGCTCACCTGCCGTGGATTTAAATTCCACTGGCGGACCAAGCTCATTAGGAGGTGTGGTGTCAGGAATATTCGACATCGTGCTAATAACTCACTTTCGATTGCATGCATGCATGGCTGTATGGTTGGGTGGCTTGTAACCAAAACAGCGTCGGCTATCAAATCGTACCAATGGCTTTTTTAAAACAAACAGCAAATGTCACAGATCCTACAGAATACCTGGCTGTGAAACATTGATTCCTTTGATTGCCATTTTCAATGCTTCACGGTTTGGTGCGACACGGAACGCTGTTTCTCGCGACATCAATTAGTTCTTTCAAGCTCATGATAAAATCTTGCATGCCTTCTTCCGAACCAATGCGGATCGCATCCGGCAATTTTTCATCGGTTCCTTCGAGGACCAGTTTTCGGACTGTTGGGTTGAACGTCATCACTTCTACAGTTGGTACGCGACCAACACCATCTTTGATCGAAGGCAATAATTTTTGAGCAACAATGCCCTTCATATTAAAAGCAATCGCGCTGCGAATCGCACCATGCATATCCTCTGGAAACAAGTCCAAGACGCGCCCAATTGTTGTCGCCGCACTCGATGCGTGAATGGTTCCAAATACGAGGTGCCCCGTTTCAGCCGCGTGAATTGCGGTCATAAATGTTTCTTCGTCTCGTAATTCACCAACTAAAATGATATCGGGATCTTCACGCACGGCATGCTTCATGGCAATGCTGAAGTCCTTCACATCCATCCCGATTTCACGCTGGTTAATTAAACACTTTTCTTCTTTATAGACAAACTCGATCGGATCCTCGAGAGTTAAAATATGTTTGGTTTCGCGTTTGTTAATCCAGTTCAACATTGATGCAATGGTCGTTGATTTACCAGAACCAGTAACACCAGCGAGCAGAATCATTCCTTGGTCAAACTTGCATAGACTCTCGATGATAGGCGGGAGATTTAAACCTTCGAAGTCCGGAATAAAATTGTTCACGCGACGAGCAACCAGGCCGATATTACCTAGTTGTGTCAGCATATTCACACGAAACCGCCAATCCTCACCGTCAACATTAACGATGTGAGCAAAGTCGGCTCCGCCTTCCGCTTCAAAAATACCTCGGTTTCGTTTATCCATCATCGGAAACAACAACCGCACCATTTCTTCACGATTGATCGGGCCACGACTCAATTCCTTTAGCGCGCCGTCCTTTCGCACAATCGGCGGACGTCCAACTTTCAGGTGCAAGTCCGAACCTTCTAGCTTCACTAAAGCGCGGAACAACTTGTCTACTTCAAGCTCTTCGCGGTCCTGCAAAAAACGTGCTGCATCTTGATCTTCAATAGGGGTAGATTGTTCGGTTGATGCCATCTGCAAATGCTCCGTGAAACTTGGGGCGTGATCGAAAATAAAAGGGGAAAAGCCGTAAAACGGATTGTTTATGTTCTAACGTATTATGGCAAGTATAGCACACGGTTTTTCTATAGGATTGCTTTCCCAATAAACGAAAAACCTACGGTTTATCACCATTTCAGTA
>DTSG01000248.1 GCA_012965455.1 Planctomycetaceae bacterium
CATGGCTATGAGTCTTTGTTTGTACCGGTGTAGGATGATCAGGCGATATTAGGATGCGGTGATCTCCTTGCTGTTTGAGTGCCTTGTGAATAGGACCGACGATATGCAAGTCGATTTCCTCGAGCGCTTTGATCTTCGCTTGAACGTCGCCTTCATGTGACGCTTCATCCGGCGCTTCGACATGCACACAGACTAAATCTACGTCAGGTTCGGCGAGTGCTTTAATTGCTGCCGCACCTTTTGCCGCATAATCCGTGTCGGTATAGCCAGTTGCACCGGTGACTTCAATACGCGGCCAATCTAACATCACGGCGATTCCGCGAAGTAGATCGACGGCCGTAATCATCGTGCCTTGTTTGTGGTAGACGTCCATGAAGGTCGGCAGAGCAGGAGTCTTTCCGAAGCCCCAAAGCCATACATTCGTGGCCGGTAGTTTGCCCTCGGCTATTCGTTTTTGGTTGACTGGATGATCCTTGAAAACCTTACCGCTAAGGTTCATGAGTTCACTCAATAGGTCGCTGCCAAGACCACGCGGAAAATCATTAACCACAGTGTCATCTGTTAAGTCATGTGGCGGTGTCGAACGAGTTTCTCGGCTAAACGGAGCTTTGTCATCACTTGCACGGTAGAGCAACAGGTTGCGATAACTCACCCCGGTAACAAATTCGAGGTCGCTGCGGCCTAGTTCTGCTTGTAGCGCCTCGAGTAGTTCCGCCGCTTCGCTGTCCGAGATATGATCCGCTGTGAAGTCACGCATGATTTGATCTTCAATCGTTACCAAATTGCAGCGTACGGCCCAATCGTGAGGGCCTAATTCGATGTTCTGCGCAGCAGCTTCCAGTGGCGCACGCCCCGTGAAATACTTGTCTGGGTCAAAACCTAAAAGACTCATATTCGCCACGGCTGACCCCGCTGGTAGGTGAGGCGGAACATGATTCGCCGCTCCGACAATACCTGCCTGGGCAATCGCATCCATGTGTGGAGTGCTGGCAGCTTGCAGTGGGGTTTGACCGTCGAGGCTTTCTTGGGGAGTGTCTGCACATCCATCGGGGATGATAATAACGTATTTCATAGCGTGAGGTTTCTATTGATTGGTTTGCCGTTCGTGTTGGTGCCGGTGTTACTGTATTAAGGTGCTCGTGTTTTACAGTGTTGCTGCCACAGTGGCAGCGGTCGTGGCGTTAATCTACGAGTTCATGATTCGCATCACGACTGGACTGCCCTTGATATTCGCTGAGTTTTTGAGTTCGTCGGCTGCCGCTTTAATAGCTCCGGCGGTAGTGGCATGACTCATGATGACCAACTGGACTGTGTTTTCAGGATCATCGGATTGCGTTTGCTGTTGATTGATCGATGCGATGGATACGCCATGGCGACCAATGATACTTGTCAGGCTAGCCATGACCCCTGGGTCGTCGTTGACTTGGAGACGAATGTAATACTTATTGACGGCGGTGTCTGCGGGTGCCAATTGTCGTGGTGATTGTGCGTCGGACCAGAGTTCAAGGTTGCCAAATGTCAGTCGAGTTCGCCCGACGACAGTGTCGATGATATCGGCTACGACGGCAGAGGCGGTCGGCATTTGCCCCGCACCTTGACCATGGAAAAAAACGGGTCCGACAGCGTCACCCCGTACCCGAATGGCGTTAAATGCATCTTCGACCTCGGCTAATGGATTGCCTTTGCGAACAAGCGTCGGAGCAATATTCATTTCGACAGCGTTACCATTGAGTTTTGATTCGGCGAGTAGCTTGATGCGGTACCCACAGCGGTCTGCATTTTGAATATCGCGCAGTTGCAGCGATTCGATGCCCTCCAGCGGAATGTCTTGCCAATGAACGCGAACTCCAAATGCAAGATGGCTCAGGATCGCAAGCTTTTGCGCGGTGTCACTGCCATCGACGTCTAACGTTGGATCTGCTTCGGCATACCCTAATTGCTGGGCTTGCTTGAGGGCACTTTGATAATCCGTACCGTGTTGTTGCATTTGGGTGATGATGTAGTTGCAGGTGCCGTTGAGGATGCCCTTGAGCGCTGTGATTTGATTACCCGTGAGGCATTGTCCAATGTTGGTGACAATGGGAATACCACCGGCAACCGAAGCTTCAAAGGCAATGCAGCGATCCAGTTCACGGGCGCGGTCGAATAGTTCAGCGCCATGTTCCGCTAGTAGTGCTTTGTTGGCGGTGACAACATCTTTGCCCGCCTCAAGCATTTGTAGCATGATCGTTCTAGCAGGCTCTGTGCCACCGATTAACTGTGCGACCACTTTGATTTCGGGGTCGTTAACGATGTCCTCGAGATTGTCGCTTAAAACACCTGTGGGTATTTCAACGTCACGTGGTTTTTCGAGGTCGCGGACGATGACTTTTTCAAGCCACGGGATGCGGCCGGCATGTCGAGCTGTGCGATCACCGTGATCCAGTAATAGCTTGGCTACTCCTGTACCGACAGTTCCTAAACCGATGATTGCAATTTTTGTCTTTTCCATGGGAGTCTTGTAACTTGATTTGGTATCTATTTGTATGAAGGTCCGTGGGTTTGGCAACCCAAAGTTGTTTAAAACTAGTGTAGTTACCTATTACATTGTTCGGCATTATTGACTGGTTCGTGCCACATGCAATGGTTTGGATTTTGTGAGAATTCTCGATCCGTTCTGAGGGACTGCTTGATAGTCGTCGAGCGTCAGATGCGTTAAACTACACGCGGACGAAGACTGTAAATATGAACAGGCACCTAAGAAAATTTGCAGAACTCATAGTATGGTCAGTCTAAACAATGGTCAAGGCGAGCCAAGTTGTTACACGAGTCACATACCGGTGATATTAGAAACACGCGGCGCACCAGAAACAACAAATATAATAGTTGCCAGAGATATATCGACATTATAAATGAAGTCGAGGAAAGAATCACGATGGAACCACCGGCCCAAGAATTCTTAGAACGCTTATTACAAACGCCTGGGCCGTCAGGTTTTGAGGAACCGGTGCAGCGTTTGGTACGAGAGTATGCGGAGTCGTTTGCTGATGATGTGCGGACGGACATTCACGGGAACGTGATTTGTGCGATCAACACCAACAATACAACGAGGTTGATGTTTGCCGGACACTGTGACCAAATCGGAATGTTGGTTAGCCATATTGATGATGAAGGATTTGTTTATGCGCAGACGATCGGCGGTTGGGACCCACAGCAATTGATTGGCCAACGCCTGGTGATTTGGACAGACAGCGGTGAAGTGCCCGCAGTCGTTTCTCGTAAGCCGATTCACTTGTTGACGGATAAAGAACGCACGCAAGTCGTGAAGCTTACTGAGCTGTGGTTGGATATTGGCGCTAACAGTAAAGAGGATGCGCAGAGTGTTGTTGAGATCGGTGATCCGATTACGCTTAAACTCGGAATGCAACCGCTGCGCAATGGCTTGATTAATGGTCCGGCCATGGATAATCGAACGGGTACTTGGGTTGTGATCGAGGCGTTGCGGCGAGCT
>DTSG01000249.1:0-16365 GCA_012965455.1 Planctomycetaceae bacterium
ATTCTCGCCGAGGGTACGGACCTGCTGGGGCTGGCCACGTGTTCCCCAACAGCAACACCCCAACGTTCTTTGCGAATCCGTTGCGGCCGACCGGAAGTGCCGACATTGTCCCGCTGTCTGGGCTGCAAAGACCCGATGTAGAAGTTTCGCTATTTCGTAGTAACCAAGCCGGTTCACAACCATTGTTCAATTCTCATTACACCGATACGCCCCGTGACGCGAGTCGCAATCCATCGTTTAAGTACCAGAGCTTACAACGACTGGGTAATCTAGTAACTGGGCGGTCCAACGTCTACGGAGTGTGGATTACGATCGGTTATTTTGAAGTAGAGCCTGCCGGCACGATCGATGCCACTCGGCCCGATGGTTTCCAATTAGGAGCAGAAGTCGGTATCGACCGAGGACAAATCAAACGCCATCGCGCCTTTTATATGATTGATCGCAGTATCCCCGTCGCCTTTGAACCTGGTGAAAATCATAATGTCGACAAAACAGTCATCCTCCGGCGTTACGTCGATTAACGGACAGGAATATCTACGCCACGGCGGTTCCATTCGTGCTATTTCGTGCTAATTCGTGGTTCCATTTACAGTAAAATCTAATACGATAAGAGGACATCTTTCTTCTTATCCGCTACTAGTTTTGCAAAGACCCCTATGGCTACCACCAACGATGTCACCGACACCACTGACTTCACCGGATTGTTAGATAAGCTCGAAGAGAACATGTGCCAAGTTGTCCTTGGAAAACGAGATGTCATCCGCCATTGTATTGTTGCCTTATTAACCGGCGAGCATGTATTACTGGAAGACGTGCCTGGCGTCGGCAAAACACTTGTCGGCCGCGCGATTGCTCGCAGCATCGCTGGTGATTTTTGCAGGCTGCAATTCACACCCGACTTACTACCTAGTGATATTATTGGCAGCACCGTTTTTAATTCCAACACGTCCGAGTTTCTTTTTCAAAAAGGTCCAGTGTTCTCGAACCTCGTTCTTGCCGATGAAATAAATCGTGCTCCACCAAGAACTCAAAGCGCACTGCTCGAAGCAATGGGAGACCGCCAAGTATCCGTGGACGGAACAACATACCCATTGCCGACGCCCTTCATGGTCATCGCAACGCAAAATCCCTTCGAATTCGAAGGCACCTACAGCCTACCGGAAAGCCAACTCGATCGGTTCCTTTTACGGATTTCAATGGGTTATCCCGATGAAGGCTTTGAACGAGAATTACTGACATCGCATCGTGAGGGTGAACCGGTTGAACACCTGCAGGCCGTGCTGACATCGGACGATGTTTTACAACTACAAAAACAAGCGCGTCAAATTAGAGTCGATGATACTTTGACCGATTACATCTTGGCCATTGTTAACGCAACTCGTAATAACGACGCCTTACATGTGGGAGTTAGTTCACGGGGCGCGATTAGTTTGTATCGAGCCAGTCAGTCTCTAGCGATGCTGGAAAAACGCAAATATGTCATCCCCGATGATGTCAAACAACTTGCCGTGTCCGCGCTTGCTCACCGAGTCATGGCAAAAGGGTTCATGCAAGGCACTCAACGTGAAATGGTGGAAGGTATTATTTCAGATATTGTCAGCACAATTCCTGTTCCAGCCTAATGCAAGTTAAACCACGCATATTGATTACAACACAAGGATGGTATTATCTGTTCGTTGTTCTGTTTATCGTCGGTGGGGCCATCATGCGGGAAGTCAATATGCTGGTCATACTGTCTGGCATGCTGTTCGGGCCACTGCTGCTGCATTGGCGATTGACGATTTCCTCACTTGAAAATCTCTCCTTTCGCCGAAAATTCAACAATCCCACGATGGCGGGTGTCGAAACACGGATGGAAATTCTTTTAGAAAACCATCACCGCCGTTGGGGCTCTTGGTTTGTACAAGTCCACGACCGAATTCGAAAAGTCAATCAAGACTCCACAGCAGCTGCCTCCGAAATTCAACTGGCCGTGCCATTCGTATTTGGTAGCTCGGTAGCCAAGATCCCCTTCACCTGGGACATCGCTCAACGGGGCATCTATGAAATGGGGCCGTTGTATATCGAATCACGATTTCCGTTTGGCCTAGTTCGCGCTCGACGTACATTACGTGAACGAGAATCGATTATCGTTTGTCCCCAACTTGGGAGACTAACGCCACAGTGGCGGCGTGTGATTGAATCAGATCATCATGGACTCAGCGGGAGTTTTAGTCGCCAAGGTCGCAGTGAGGGTGATTACTATGCTATGCGCAAATGGCGCAGCGGCGATAGCACTCGCTGGATTCACTGGCGAACAACGGCTCGCTTAGGGGAACTGATGGTCCGACAATACGAACAACAACGAGATCGTGCCGTTGGTATTGTTCTCGATCTATCCGAGCTCACAGCTGAAATACCAAACGCCGATTTGAATCAGCAAAACCATCACGCAGTGGTAATCGAGATTGCTGTCAGTATGGTTGCGACAATCGTCAACGACTTGTGCTCACGCAATGGCAGCCATTTCAGTTTGACGATCGCTGGTACATCCGCCAGCCATTTTTCAGCAACGCCATCTCAGAATGTAACTCGTGCAGTTCTGGAAAGCTTGGCCGTTGTAAATCCGGGCAATGGTGAAGCACTCCGAGATAGTTTCCAGTGGTTGAGCCACGAAGGGCAACAAGGAATGACCGTTGTGATCGTGAGTACGCGTAGTAAACAACAGGCAATCACTCAACTCGATCAAATCAATAATTCAGCAACCAACGTGACTCAGCAAGACTGGTCACTGCAAGATGCACTATGGATTGATTGTCAAAATCACCTTGAAGTTGACCGTTATTTTCAACCGTTTGAAGCCACCAACACAACATCCGCTGAACAAACGCCCCAGCAACATGACGGACAAGGAGACGCATTGGAGCAGCCGGCGTTATCGCATGTCGAAGCCGAGATAAGCCTCGCAACTGAGGAGGCCAGTCATTAGATGAAAGTTGAACGTAATCTACAAATCTGTACTGCTGCGGTGGCTGTCATTGGCTCGATGCTGTTAGGCATTGGGGAACGAGCACCCGAACTTCCGTTAATGATGCTAATGGCAGCTCTAACATCTGTCATATTTACTGACATTTTAGGTTGGTTACGTCTACCGAAGATCATCGCCAACATCTTTATGATTTTTATCGCTGTAATAGCCTTCAGTGATTTCTTCAATTCCACGAGCCAGTTGCAACTCTATGCCGTAGCAAACCTTTTGGTCTATGTCCAAATCGTGATCCTGTTTCAGCAAAAAACCGCGCGGTTGTATGGACATTTGGCTGTATTTAGTTTGTTGCAAGTTGTCGTTGCATCCTTGCTTAACGTGGGAGTGATATTCGGAGCATTACTTTTTGTCTATCTCATATTCGCATTTTTGGCACTTTCACTTTTCAATGTCTACCGCCAAATCTCCGTTATGGAAAAAGCAAACCATCAATCCATATTGCTCAGCGCCCAATCGGCCACGACCAACACTCAATCTAGTGAATGGGCATTTCTCATGCGGGACCGTCCTCGAGGCCGCACTGGCATTGCGCTACGATCCGTTGGTGATCAAACTATTGCAACTGGTTTCTTCAGATACATTATTGGTATTGGCATGATCGTCATGGTTTTTACGATGGTCTTCTTTTATTGCATACCAAGGACCGGGAATTCAGCTTGGCACCATCCTGGGCTTTCTAGCGCTGGTCGCACCGGCATGACACGTGAGATTACCTTAGGGCAAGTCGGTCAGATACTCGACGACGACCGACTTGCTTTACGAGTTTCGTTTACGGACGAAAAAATCAATGAACCTTATGAAGTCGCTGGAGATCCGTACTTAAGTGGCACGGTATTAACGCGTTATGTTCCTAAACGCGGCAGTTCCAACTGGTTACCCACAGGTTTAGCCGTGGGATCAACAGCATTGACATTAGAATCCGTCCGAAACATTCCGCTGGGACACGATCTAGTGCGACAAGACATCACTGTCGAAGTGGTTCACAACCCCAAATCGGTATTTGGAGATCCGTTGTTGCCCGCGGTCTATCCGATTTACGCCGCTCGCAACACACCCGAGCAAGTTCGATATGACCCTTTTTCAAGACAATTATTTCTGAACGTCGGCCCCGGAAAAACCATTGTTGATCAGTATCGATACAGCGTTGTGACGACGGCATTTTCAAAACAAAATCAACAAACCGTTACCCCCGTTTATGCGTTCGACCGCCGCTCTGAGGACACACTGCGCCGCAAAATACGGGCAGCTTTGGAGTTACCCGCTGAAGTCCAAAGCCTAACGGAGTTTACTCGTGACCTCCTCACACAACGACGTGTTGACACTTCAAGTTCGATTCTTATAGCTCGCGATCTAGAAAACTACCTTACCAGTCAGGAGCTTTTCACTTATTCATTAAGTCAGTTTGGTATTGAACGTGACCTAACAATCGATCCGGTGCTGGATTTTGTCATGAACCATCGAACCGGACATTGTGAGTATTTTGCCAGCGCACTGGCATTGATGCTACGAAGCCAAGGAATTCCGGCACGGATTGTTATTGGCTATCATGGAGGTGAGTACAACAAAATCGGTGAACATTTCAAGTTCCGAAATAGCGATGCTCATGCTTGGGTGGAAATGTTCATACCACCAGAAACTTTGCCCGCTTTAGACGTCGTCATAGAGTCGACAGGTCTTGCTGGGGCTTGGGTACTGTTAGATCCCACTCCCAGTCGAGATGATCAACTGGAACGAACACTGTATGACGAAGTTGTCGATTCATTCGAATATGCTCAGTTACTGTGGGATAATTATGTGTTGACAATGGATCCCCAACAACAAGAAGAAGCGCTAAGAAAACTGGGGATCAATAACGTCGGCGCGAAAGACCTTGGCGTATCGACTCGCTTGCTCAAATCCATTGGAATTGATTTTGATCAAGGACTGTTGCGGTCGTTAGCCAAACCTCAATCACTGCTGATATTCTTACTTGTCATCAGTTTACTGCTGGGAGCAGGGCGTTGGATCAAGCTGATTCGTTGGGGAGGACTGCTACGACTCACCCGACCTCGTAACACGCGATTGCGAACTCAACAAGCGTCCGTGATGTTCTACCGCCGCATGGAAAAGTTCTTTACCCGCCGCGGTCAGCCGCGGTATGCGTCTCAGACGCAACGTGAATATGCGAGTGAATTAACACAGTGGCTTTGCGAGTCAGAGCAGGAATCAGATATCGTTAAAATTCCCAACCAAGTTGTAGATCTATTTTATGCTGTTCGTTTCGGCGATAGCGACGTCACCCATGAACAACTACTGGTCGTGGAAAATTGCTTAAGCAGTTTAAGTCACCGTGTACGTAAAAATCCAAAACGGATGACTTAGGTGGCGCAGACCACCTATAATTAAAATAGTAACCAACACGGTAAAGACCGCGACAGAACGCCATGACTATTTCCGATTCTGATTCCTTCAACCTCGTCCCCATGACGGGGCCTGCTGCGCAAGCGGATCCGACAAGCATGGCATTTTTCTCACTCGGCGCAGACACGCCATTGCCCTCACCTGAATTGCATCCGCGGATTTCGTATCCCACAGTGGGCGAAATACAACCTGATGCCATAGAAGCAATCAATCCCGAAACAGTCGCTGTTAATCCAAACCAACCAATGCGAATCGGCAATGTTTGGTTAGATGGCGATACCTTGATGTCTTGTTGCCCCGAATGCGGTTCGCCGATCACTATTCGACATTGGTTAATGGTGGCAGATTGTTGGAACTGTCAAACGGCCGTCTTGCTTTCAGCAGATCATGAAGCGGCGATCGAACAATTGCTACGCAAAACATCGCGGCAGACAGTGACAACACCGAATGCGGCGCCACAACCTGAACCACTCATTACTAAACCAAAACCGATTCTTCCCTATTTTCCAGCGGCTCGCAAAACCGAAGCACACGACCGCATTCGCACGACTGTGGTACATGAGCAACCATTATTGTGGATTCGACGGGCGTTCAATCAACTGCCAGCGTGGATTGTTAGCTTGTTGGCCCATGTCCTACTACTAATTTTACTAGGACTGCTCTCTGACACGGATGACCAGGGAGAGGCCTACATCACGCTTTCCGTTGTCGTCGGCGAAAAAGGAGGTGGCGTAACGACCAATCTTACACCTGATGCGGAAACGAACTATGATCTTCCACCACCTGACAACATCGACCCTAACAATCCCTTGGCGATGGAAAAGGTAGAGCAAGATCGAGAAATAGCGGAAGAGCTGCAACAAGATTTTGACACCAACAATCCTAACCTTCCCGATATCGATTCCGTCAAAAGACGCATCAACGAAGCGACGGGTACAAATAAGACAATCTTAGCGCGCGATCCTCGAGTTCGAAAACAAATCGTATCGCGCGAAGGGGGCACCTCGGCGACCGAGGCGGCTGTTGCCCGTGGTTTGGCCTGGCTCGCAAAACATCAAGCGCCCAACGGTAATTGGAGTTTGCACAAATTCAATGAAAGTCCTGGGTGCACATGTGAGAATCGAGGGCAAGTTATTACTGACATGGGTGCTACAGCGCTGGCACTGCTGCCGTTTTTGGGAGCTGGGCAAACACATATTGTTGGCATCTACAAAGAACATGTTCGGGAGGGAATTAATTACTTGCTAGACAATCAAATACGTGACGGTGATTTGAGTTTTGGAGCAAGAGGAAATACGAAAATGTATACGCATGGGCAGGCGACAATTGTGCTGTGTGAGGCGTTGATGATGACAGGGGATCGTCGTCTGCGGAATCCAGCTCAAGAAGCTGTTAATTTTATTGTAAAGTCACAACACTCTGCCGGTGGGTGGAGATATAACCCAGGGCAGTCCGGGGACACAAGTGTTGTTGGCTGGCAAGTGATGGCATTGCAATCAGCCCACGCTGCAGGTTTGATTGTTCCTAGTCAAACGTTGAACAAAGCGAATCAATATTTGAATCGAGCTCAAACTTCTAATTCTCTGTATGGATACCAGCCCGGTGGCGCAGCAACCTATGTAATGACAGCCGAGGCGCTACTATGTCGTTTTTACCTAGGTTACAACCAAAAATCACCAGGCGTTGAATATGGCATCAACTATCTTGTAAAAAATCACCTGCCTGCGAAACCTCCATTTAACATGTATTACATGTACTATGGAACTCAATTGATGCACCACTACGGCGGGCAGCCGTGGAAAACATGGAACGCTCAAATGCGAGACCTGCTAATCGCATCGCAAAAAACCAATGGGCACCGTGCTGGCAGTTGGACCCCAGTTGAATCTCACGATCGCGCCGGTGGCCGCCTGTACACTACCGCCATGGCCATTTGCTGCCTCGAAGTCTATTACCGGCACTTACCAATCTTCCGCAAGTTAGAGATTCAGTAAGGGGGCTACCCCCTAAGGGTTTCCCAAATTAATATTCTTCTGCGGCTTCTTTGGCACATTTATATTCGGTTTTGCAGCCACATTTGGTGCCACTTGAAGTTGATCCACCGCAACAGCATTTCCAGAGCGTGCGCTGATGTCGACCATCATGTAGCCGGACCAAAAGAATGGATGTGACGTTTTCGTTGGCTGCCCCTCGTCGCGGATGCGAGGTTCCGTACCGGCTGCGGATTCACCGGCCCGAACTTTATTGACTGCGCTACGCCACGCCTGTTCCGCTCCTTGAGTCTGAGCCTTTTCTAAAAACTCTCCCATCATCACATAAGTCGAAGCTCCGCCCGTTCGCCAACGACTCAAAACAACAGTTCGTGAACCACTTGCCATCAAACCACACGTCGCCAAAAATAAATCGTTTCCGGTTGCATGTCGCTTTAGTCCCGATTCTGCGCCAGTCTTGAATCCGGGCAAACAGACCACTTCACATTGCCCCCAAGGTAACCGCATCCAATCACCGAGGGTACTTCCTGCGGTTTTCGGTAAAATCGACCACCCATACCCTCCATTGCCGGTTTGCACCATATCTTGCAGCACAACTAAACGATCTGCCATTCCAGCGACATGGACTCCTGCGCCAGGTAATGGAGTGGCTAAAGTTTCCGCATCAGGTACAAACTTCTTGAATTCTGCGATGCGCGCAGTCCGCGCGGGTTCGTCATCTCGCAAATGAAACGGTCCATCCATAATCGCTGTTCGGTTCAGTGGACGTTGATTGCGACCGTCGCCTAGTGACAAGGAGACAGTCGGACTATAGCGAAAGGAATAAGACTCAATGAGCGGCTTTGCATTTAATGGTAATAATTCAAAAGGCACATACCACAACACACCATCCGGCACGATCACCACGCGTTGAATATCGGCAAACGGATTCTCCGTCGCATCACCAAACAACGATGCAGCCAATTTGGTGGCCGACTCTTTCCATGTATCATCGGCCAACGTTGCCGTTGTTAATTCTCCATTGCCATCAAAATGCCCCATTGCCCGTAGCAATGTTTGTAATTGATTCTGTACTTTCGCAGGTGATCCAACACGCCATGTTAGATATTTCTTATTGGACAACATAAAGGCGTGCAATGCTCGGCTCGTTGCGAAAAATGAAATCACTGCTTCATCCGCCGCTAGTTGAGTCCGTAGCTTCTTGACACTAAACAACGGCGGGAAACTAAACTCCGCTGGATTGGGTTCTAACGCCATTCGCCGCAATAGCAGTTCCTGAGCAACCGTACCTTGGGCCAAAATGGGGAAGCCTTTTTTTTGCAACGCTTGTTGGTCCGCCTGTTCTGGGCTCAATGGCAAATCAGCCAATTGCTTCTTGACGTTATCAAGGGTAACGCGGTTTTGTTGATATTTTGGATAGGCTGCTAATAGTTGTTGCCGCTGTTGCAAGGCAGTTGCTGATAACGATTTTTCGGGACCTTCCAATATCCAGCGTAGGCTTAATACGCGTCCCCCCATGGGCAATGATTTGTAGAATCGATGTCGACGAATACGGTCAGTAATCTCAACGGCACGCTCTACTTCACGGCGATTCAGTGCCAATTCAAACCACCGGTGCATCACCGGTTCATGATTGGTTAACAAGTATTTCAGCGAATCACGAGGCGCGTACATCCAATCCAACTTTACCGGGTCGCGCAATACCCGTTCAAACAATAAGTCAGCTGTACGCTCAGTCACGCTTCCGTTTCGATACAATGCATCGGCATGTTCAATTTGCAATAGCCAAGCGGAAGCGTCTTTTTGAAACACCATCAATTTGGCCATCGATTGCTCGCCCGCGACTAAATTACCTGTCTGAAATTCCGCCAACGTGTTGACGAATTGCAATCTCGCTCCTATTTCACCATTGATCATCTCAGCTCGAAGAGCAATGCCACGAGCCTTATTGATCATCGATTTGGCATTGGCGGCATCTGCTTGCCGCACGTAATTCTCTGCCGCGGAAACATAGACGGATGCCGACAACCAATCTGATTCTAACCGTGCATATTCAGCAACTTGAACCAATGGACGATAAAGTCCCGGCTGGCCAGCGACTACGTGATTCAAAACTCCCCAACGCATCGCTTCTTCAACAATGTCATGGGATTGGTAAAAAGCCGCACTGAGGGAAGCTTCAAAAAAACTTTGAGCAGCAGCGGCGTGTTGTTGCTGTTCAAATGCCATTTTTCCAAGCTCTAACAGAATGAGTCCGGTAAGCTCGTGGTCTAGCCGCCCAAATGAAATAGCACTTTGCAATTCAGCGACGGCAGCCGGCGTCTGGCCGGCGGAATATTTTGCTAGCCCCAACATTAAACTAATCCAGCCTTGCGACCAATGATTGGCGGGAGCCGGCCGCAATTCTAATGCTCCTAATATCCGCTGGGTCAGAGGCGAGTAGCGGCAAGTCAATCCAAGGATTTCAGTTCGCCGGCGAATCGCTAATGCTGTGCAACGGACAATTTCTCGAGCATGCATCGGTGTCAGCATTGCTGGTTGAACCGTACCGCCTTGCTGGAGGACTGCAAAATTATTCAAGTTACCACGGAAAATGGACACGGTATCGGGTGTCTTACCCAGTGTCATCTGCCGTGTCGACGGACCCCACGTGACTTTCCGTGTCGATCGATAACTTTGAGGTAGAACGTTCGGAATATATAAACGCATGATCCACTGTTGATTTGCTACAAATATATTCAACGCTTGATCATACTGCTGTAGTGCCTGTCGTGCCTGACCCATCTGATAAAAGCACTCACCCAACATGGCATGGTGACAAATTGAATCAATCCACTCACCGTCAGTACTTTTTACGCGACTCGTTCGGTTAAATGCAGTCGCCGCCGTACGAAATTCGCCTTCGTTAAAAGCACTCATCGCCAGCCAATAATCATTACGCGGATATCCGGAACTGCCTTGCCCATAACACGTGTGAGTCCATGACACGAAGATGATCACCAATAAACATGAACACATGAAACGAGTCGGTGTTTTTCTAGATTCCAATAGTTTATTTAACCAGCTGCCCCTGTTTACCATCGTCTGCTCCCCTGTGCCATTCATTACTATCCATGATGGATACGTCTGTATACGTTATCGGCCTGTTTATGAATTTCAAAACAACACGCTTATCAATGATACGAACTGTTAGCAGGTAAATGCGAGTCTTTTAAGAAACAAATTTAATATGCCTTTGCCTACCTTCCCCACAGGTCCTATATACGCACATATAGTTCAGGGAGCTACTGTCCAAGCAAACAGCTTATTTATTGTAATTAGGACAATTAATCCAAAGATAATGACAATCGTAGACGATTTGAAGTTTCGTTAAGTCAAGGAACCCATTTTCTCACGTTTGAATTCATGGAAAAGACAGAAAGCATGTCAAATAAAAAGCAACGCTTAGCATTACGTCTATGCACTGTATTAGCGATCGCTGGACTCGGTTTATTAACTGGTTGTCAAAGTCAAATTGGTGGACAAACGCTCCCCAGTCCACACTACCTCACAGACGACGTTCAATACTTTGCTCCGACAAGCGAAATGAAACTGCAACGAGAAGCTGCAGTTATGCAAGAATACAACGCCCAGCGGAAACAAAACAGCAACTAGTGTAGGTGGTTCCCCCCCTCGCACTATCTCCGACCTCGGTAATAGCTCAATCGGCGAACTATTGCCGAGGTTTTGCTGCGCAGCGTGTCAGCTTTACCGCGGCGGATCATCCGCGGTTTCTTCACTTAGAAACGGCCGTCTACGACCCTAGAACTTCATGCAAGTGAAAATGATATTTACCTAGTTCCCCTCCATAGTTCCCCGCTCCTATTTGCAGAATGCGATCTCCAGCAACCGCTCGTGCAGCTGCTGCCATCCCATTCGCAACCGCTTCTTCGTCCACTCCATCCACAACAATCTCATAAGCAGCGACTGTCTCATCCAATAACTTTGATTCAACACGTCCTCGCAGCGTCGGACAATATGCTTCGGCTGTAGAAGCCGGCAGAGCTTTATAGATTGAACCGACTTTACTGCCACTGCGAGCCACACCTCCTGGGAATGGGGCAATCACACCTGAGCAAGCGGCAACAGCTTCAGCACCTCGGCGAGCGGCCGCCAGCGCCGCAGTCTTGCAGGAACTCTGGAGAATGATATTTCCACCACCAATTCCTCGACCGACATTCAAGGTGTCTTGAACCAAGAACTCGCCATCCATGACCGGAACGCGCCAATAGCGTCGATCGGCGACCATTTTCGCTTTTTGAAATCCATCGCCAAAAAACCGTATTTTTTTTCCTAAGCCAATTCGCACTTCTGAATCTGGATTGCCGTCATAAACTGCTGTCGATGGACATGTCATGACACATTGCCCAACTCGGTTCGGTACTGCTTTCTGTAGTGCATCAGCCGAGAACCCAAAGACCAGTACCTCGACACCAATCCGTCCATCAGGAGTGTCAACCGGATCAAGTCGGGAGGAAATGCCGGTTTCAGCATCACAGGAAATTACCGAAGCGCTGTATCCTGTCACTTCGTTTAGAGCTGCATTGAGCCAGTATTCATCTGCGGCCGTAATAATCAAACTAACAAAATGCATTGGAAATGCTTCTGCAAATGTTTCTTGAATTTCCGTTTCACCTATCTTCACGTAAGTACTCTCCAATTCAAAATAATGCTATCCCCAGCTAACAACATCTTCATAATGACTCGCATCGGGGACCTTGCCAAGTGCAATCGATAGCAGCAAGTTTTCGCCTGCATCTCCTCTTAATATGCGTATATACTTTAGATGTCGTATCACGCAAAAACAGATTGAGCCAATAATACATCACAACTAGTAACAGAAAGGTCTTTTCAACGTGGCGGAGCAATTCGATCCTTATCGAAAATGGCTTGGTATTCCCGACCAACCACAGCATCCTCATCATTATCAATTACTGGGTCTTGCGCTTTTTGAGGATGATCCCGACGTCATTGAAAATGCGGCAAACAGGCAGATGACCCACGTCCGATCATTTCAAACCGGCCAATACGCAAGTTATTCTCAGGACTTATTAAATGAAATTGCAAAAGCCAAAATCTGCTTATTGCAACCGGACTCAAAAGCGAGCTACGACTTACAACTACAAACCAAATTAAAAGCCACTACGCCCCATCCAGGGATAAATCCCATGACACCTGTTGCCGCAACAGCCATTCCAGTCGCTGTCGCAGCTAACGCTGAAGTGGCGACGCCTGTTAGAGCAGCCGTATCGACTGAACAAGCAACACCTGTTCGCCCAGACAACCCGTTAAAAGAGTTATCTAGCCAAGTAACAATCGGACCTACCGCCGTGTCCCACCGAGCGCGCACGCGGAAATCTAATGCTGGGTTGCCGTGGCTGATGGCCTTAGGTGCGCTTGTCGGCGTAGGGCTCCTTGCCGCAGTTCTCATGTTCCTATTAAATCCGAACGAAGCCGTCTCCAAACCGAACGAAGCCGTCTCCAATCCGAACGAAGCTGTCTCCAAACCGAACGAAGCTGTCTCCAATCCGAGCGAAGCTGTCCCTAAATAGCATTCACACTCTCAAACGGGGATTTTCTGATATGACCAAACTTCGTATTTTGCTTACCGATGTGGCTTGGCCCGATACAAATATTGAACAATCGCTGTGCACAAATGCCGATTGCGAACTTATTATAGCGCCAAGTACGAATGAATCAGCATTAACGAAACTGGCTGAAAACGCAGATGCAATTGTCACCTGTTGGGCCGAAGTAACCGCAGGAGTGATTGCTGCAACTCGAGGACGTTGCCAAGTGGTCAGTCGTTTAGGAATCGGACTCGATAATATCGACGTGAACTACTGTACACAACATCAAATCCCCGTCACCAACATTCCTGATTACTGTTTACAGGAGGTTGCTGAACATACCCTCGCATCCATTTTCACGTTGGGCCGGCAACTTGGCACATTTCACTTACGAACAAAAAACAATGATTATCAGCGAGAGGTTGAGCCACCGATTCGCCGTATTCACGGCCAGACGCTAGGCATCATTGGACTGGGCAATATAGGGCAACGAGTTGCATCGCTAGCAAGTGCCGTCGGGCTAAACGTCATCGGAACTCGCCGTAACATGACGCAAGCGATCGCCGGCGTCCGACTCACAAACTTCGATGAGGTGATTAACATCAGCGACTTCGTTTCGCTACATCTGCCACTCACACCGGATACCCAGCACATGTTAGGGGAGCCTCAATTCGCAGCGATGAAGGATAGTGCCTTTCTAATTAACACTGCCCGCGGAGGCCTCGTCGACCACGCCGCGCTAGCCGCTGCACTTGAGAGCAAGCAGATTGCCGGTGCGGCCTTAGATGTACAGGACCCCGAACCTCCCGATCTGACAGTCCCGCCTTACAACGATCCACGCGTAATTGTTACACCTCATACAGCATTTATTTCCGAAGAATCCATCACCGACCTCCGCACTCGCTGTTTTGAAAACACACTCAGTATCTTATCCGGCAGCCCAGGCAAATACGTCGTTAATCTCTAAACATCACCAACGACCACTGGTGGTTAAATTCGTGTTACTTTGTGACCCCCAGCAGGCATAGACGCATCAGCACAAATCACGTTCTCGCATTGCCATTGTGACGCATTACATAGAAACAAACGTAAAAATCCGTTATCCTAGTAGATAGCTGTTTGCCTGTTGAAACCTCAAAATCACTGAGCCAAAATGCGTTTTCACCATCTCATTACAATCCTCATTTTTAACCTGCTAGCGATATCAATCGTGGCCGAGGATGATATTGACTATGTTCGACAAATCAAGCCATTGTTGATTGAGCATTGTGCGGACTGTCATAACGCCGACCTGCAGGAATCCGGTTATCGTGTTGATGTCGGCGCTTTACTTGTTCGAGGCGGTGATCGCGGATCTACAGTCATCGCTGGTAAGCCAAACGACAGCTTACTAATAACGGCACTACGTGGTACCAGCAAAATACCTCAAATGCCACTTGACCTAGAGCCGCTTTCCACACAACAGATCGACCTCATTGCTAAATGGGTTGAACAAGGGGCTAAGCTCCCGGATTCGGAAAGAGTTGATGCTACAGCTCGACGACAAAGCGACCACTGGGCCTTTCAACCTATTGTTCGGCCGACGTTACCGTCACCGAAAAACAAGCAGCTAGCACATAATCCCATTGATTTATTTATCCTTGCTAAGCTCCGAGACGAAGGTCTCAAGCCATCCCCGGCAGCTGACCGTAACACACTAGTGCGCAGACTTTATCTCGATTTGCTCGGTATTCCACCAACGATTGAACAAATAAACAAATTTGTCGACAACAACAATCCAGCGGCCTATGAAGAACTCGTTGACGAAATCCTAGCTTCACCTCGCTATGGTGAACGTTGGGGACGCCATTGGCTGGATCTCGCCCGTTATGCCGATTCCAATGGCTTTACCGTCGACGGATCACGTGAGATTTGGAAGTACCGTGAGTGGGTAATTCATGCTCTCAATCAAGACATGCCCTTTGACCAATTCACGACCGAACAGATGGCGGGTGATTTGCTTCCAGATCATACCACGGAGCAGTTGATTGCCACTGGTTTCCATCGCAACACACTTATTAATCAAGAGGGCGGCACGAGCGACGAACAGTTTCGGGTAGAGGCAGTGGTTGACCGAGTGAACACGACTAGCGCCGTTTACTTAGGGCTTACCGTTGGGTGTGCTCAATGTCACCAGCACAAGTTTGACCCCATTTCTCAGCGCGATTTCTATGAGCTGTATGCGATTTTCAACAATTGCGAAGACAACAACGATGCTGCTGGTTCTGGGCCAATCATCAAAGTCCCATCACAACGCCAAATAGAACTTGGTAAAAGTCTGCAAACGCAATTAACCACGGCGGAAACGCCATTGGCGCAGCATGACAAACAATTCGCCGCAGGTTTTAGCGAATGGAAAGAGACGCTTGCCCAAGTTGATGTAATTCACTGGAGTACACTTCAGCCTGAATCATGGACGACTGCTAACGGGGCGCTGCTAAACATCGTCAATGAAAATCAATTGCTAGTAGACTTTAGTATTCCTGCCAATGACACCTATACGGTGCATTATTCGGCAGCGCCACAACGCATTACCGCAATACGACTAGAACCCAAGACACACAGTAACCTTCCCCAAGGTGGACCTGGGCGAGCTAGTAACGGAAATTTCGTACTCTCGGAATTCAAGGCATATTTGACAACCGCAGAAGGAACGCGAAAAGAACTGCCAATTGCCCGCGCCATCGCCGATCATTCTCAAGATGGTTTTCCAATTTATCACGCCATTGACAAGAAAGACGGAACTGGCTGGGCAATCAATGTGAATTCCGGCAACGCCAATGTAAACCGCGAGGCTACTTTCTTTCTCGCAGAACCTATCGATATATCAGCAACCGATAAGTTAACCATCGAATTAGAACACGCAATTAACGACAAATACCTCATCGGTTGCTTTGCCCTGTCGACCACTTCCGCAAACACTTCATTACTACAAGTCCCCGCTAGTATTCAACAACTCGTGAAGAAAGAACAACGGACTAAGGACGAAAATCAACAAATCGACAAGGCATACAAACAAACCGATCTCACACGAACATCGCTGGTTAAGGTCGTCGATAGCATTAAAGCCAAACTCAACGCTCACAAGAAATCGATTCCTTCCACAATGATCCTGCGTGAACTTGAAAAATCTCGCACCACACATATTCAAATTCGCGGGGATTATTTACGTACGGGCGCAGTTGTTCAACCCGCCGTACCAGCTGTGTTACCGTCAATCACCTTAGACGACCGCTCTATCAACCGCTTAGATTTTGCACAATGGCTTACCAACGATGACAACCCGTTGACCGCCCGCGTC
>DTSG01000249.1:16398-32863 GCA_012965455.1 Planctomycetaceae bacterium
GCTCTGTACCCTCACACCCTGCATTACTTGATTGGCTTGCCAGCGAATTCCGTGATAACCATTGGGGTATAAAATCACTACATCGATTGATCGTCACCTCGGCCACCTACCAACAAACTTCGATAGTCTCCGCGGAACTCATTACCAGAGATCCGCGCAATCGGTTGCTGGCGCGACAATCAAGAATCCGCTTAGAAGCAGAGGCTATTCGAGATTCAAGTATCCAGTCTGCCGGAGTCCTTTCCACCAAGATTGGGGGTCGGGGAGTTTATCCGCCTCAACCTGCCGGAATTTACGTACTAACTCAACAGAAGAAAGCGTGGCCTGAAAGCCAAGGCAATGACCGCTTCCGTCGTGGTATGTATATTTTCTTTTGGCGCTCCAGCCCCTATCCATTGATGCCGACATTTGATGCACCTGAAGCAAGTGTAACGTGTACGCGTCGCTCCCGATCTAACACACCATTGCAAGCATTAACGCTGGCAAATGACCGATCGTTTTTTGAATTCGCGCAATTGCTAGCTGAGAAAATTCTACAATCTGACGCAACATCTGATACCGACCGGATTCGACTGGCGATGCAGCGAACGCTAGCCCGCAATCCAACCCCATTTGAACAAACCCGTTTACAAGCATTCGTAGACGCTCAAAAAACTTGGTATGCCAAGAATCCACAGCACGCAAAGACAGTGGCACCCGATTTTCTTCCGGCCAATTGGGAACTATCAGATGCCGCTGCTTGGACAGCACTGTCTCGTGTTCTATTGAACCTAGATGAATTTATTACTCGCGAGTAACCACTGTTATGAATTCAAACTCCAACAACCAGCAAAACCACCTTGGCGTGCGTCAGCAAACTCGTCGCCATTTTTTTGGCAGCGCTGGAGTTAATCTCGGATCGCTTGGTCTAGCTTCCTTGCTGCTTGGCGACGATCTACAGGCCCAGTCCGCCCCCTCAACATCCACTAGCGAACCACACTTTACGCCCAAAGCCAAGCGTGTCATTCATTTGTTTATGGCTGGAGGTCCAAGTCAACTCGAATTATTTGACTACAAACCAAAACTACAAGAGATGCATGGGCAGGTCATTCCTGAATCTTACGTCGAAGGAAAGAATTTTGCATTCATTAAGAAGGACGCCACACTATTAGGCACCCAGCGTAAATTTAGACGCTGCGGGCAATCTGGACTTGAAATATCCGAACTGTTACCCCATCTTGGCAAGCATGCCGACGATATCGCCGTCATTCGCTCTATGAAAACCGAAGTGTTTAATCATGGGCCAGCAAAATTGTTTACCAACACGGGTTTTCAACGATTTGGCAGACCCTCAATGGGCGCTTGGGTCACATATGGAATCGGGTCCGAATCAAAAGATCTACCAGGATTTTTAGTGATGCACTCGGGTCCTCGTGGGCCGCGTGGCGGTACGCCATTGTGGGGAAGCGGGTTTCTGCCGACCACGTATCAAGGCGTGCCGTTATTAAACAGTGCGGATCCCATTCTGAATCTATCCACGCCGGCTGGAATTGAGTCGCAGGGGCAGGCGGAATTCATCGATGCCGTCAGCGACCTAAACAACGCTAGGCTACAACAAGTCGGGGACCCTGAAATTGCCACGCGTATCGCCACGTATGAAATGGCCTATCGCATGCAAAGCAGTGCACCCGAGCTAATGGACCTTAAGAGCGAAACGCAAGAAACACTCACTGCCTACGGGATTACCGATCCCGCTAAACCCTCATTTGCTCGAAATTGTCTGCTCGCACGGCGCCTCATTGAACGTGGCACTCGATTCGTCCAATTGTTTCACACCGACTGGGACCATCACGGTAATGCCGGTACTAATCTGGGCATACCCTTGGAACAACGTTGTGCCGAAACGGACCAACCCGCCGCTGCACTAATTCAAGACCTCAAGAATCGTGGGATGCTCGAGGATACGATCGTCATGTGGGGCGGGGAATTTGGCAGAACACCACAGGGCGAACCACGTGAAAAAACCCCTGGTCGTGATCACCATATCGAAGCGTATTCGATGTGGCTCTGCGGTGGAGGAATCAAAGGTGGAGTCAGTGTCGGCCAAACAGACGAACTCGGATATTACGCGGTTGAGGATGTCGTACCTGTCCATGACCTACAGGCAACCGTACTGCATTGCCTCGGATTAGATCACAAAAAACTAACCTATCGATTTCAAGGCCGTGATTACCGACTCACCGATGTCGGTGGAAACGTCGTTACAAAAATCCTCGCCTGATCGGGAAACCAACTTACTCAGTAGATCAAATCATTGACTCGAACATCCTGACTGCCCGTTATCGATTCCAAGCAAACACTTATGACAACAACCAATCCATTAAAACGACGCCAAACAATGCGAACCACTTTCACTGCAATATTCCTATGCGCTGCGTACTGTAGCATGTGTCCTACGGTAGTCGGCCAGAACGCATCCAAACCCACTGCAAAAGAAATCGAGTTTTTTGAATCCAAGGTTCGACCGTTGTTAGTTAAGCATTGTTATGAATGTCACAGTGCCAAGGCTAAGGAACCCAAAGGGGGTTTGCGGGTAGATGGACGAGCGTTCTTGCTAGCCGGCGGTGATACGGGTCCGGCAATTGAACCGGGTAATCCAGACAGCCTGTTGCTCGATGCCATCGGGTATGGAGACATTTATCAAATGCCTCCCAAAACAAAATTACCCCAGCCAGAGATCAATGTTTTTAAACAGTGGGTCAAAATGGGAGCTCCTTGGCCGTCGGAAGAAACCGTGGCAACAACGACCGCCAATAATTTTGACCTCCAACAACGAGCCTCAAGTCATTGGGTTTGGACAGGTCCTCAGCAACCGCGCCTACCAAGAGTCAAAAATAAAAACTGGTCTCAACAAAAACTCGATCACTTCATCCTGAAAAAACTCGAAGACCATGACCTGCAACCCAACCTGCAGACAAATCGGGCAACGTTAATCCGCCGAGCGTACTTTGACGTCATTGGATTACCGCCAACGCCCGCCGAAGTCGCTGCGTTTGTTGAAAACCCCGAACCGTTCGATATTGCCTTTCGTCAAGTTGTCGATCAATTACTAGCCTCCAAGCATTTTGGTGAACGCTGGGCACGACACTGGATGGACCTCGTTCGTTATGGAGAATCCTACGGACACGAATTCGACTATACGATTCCCCATGCCTACAAGTATCGTGACTATCTTATTCGGGCGATCAATGAAGATGTTCCCTATGACCAGTTTATTACGGAACAAATCGCCGGAGATCTTATGACCTCGCCACGTTTTGGTGCAAATCAAATCAATCAGTCTCTGCAGGGGACAGGCTTCTGGTGGATGGGCGAAGCAGTCCATGCTCCCGTCGATGTCGTGCAGGATGAAGCGGATCGAATTGACAATCAAATTGACGTATTGGGCAAAACTTTCCTCGGCGTAACGGTCGGCTGCGCCCGCTGTCATGATCATAAATTTGATGCCATCTCCACCAAAGACTATTACGCGCTGGCCGGATTTTTGCAGAGTTCACGACGGGATATTCGTGCACTGTATCCGGCAGGAACGATCAAACCACTGGTGCAACAGATGGCACAGTTACAGTTGAAGCTATCCGCCAAAGTTGCTTCCAATATTTCGCCCAACACGGTTTTAGGCGGGAAAGAATTTTCCCGGTATCTCTTAGCCGTGCGGGAAGTAAACCGACGAAAACTCCAGTATGACACGACACCTGATGAAGCCGTCGTATTTGAAGATTTTGAAAATCCTGATTATAAAGGCTGGGTTGTGGAAGGTAACGCTTTTGGTGACCGTCCGATCACTAAAGAAACCCAAGCACCTTACCAGGGTGAGCAAAAAGCCCATGGTTTAGGTTGGGCCAATTCACACAATATTCGCAAGCCTGTCGGTACGAAAACTGGTGATTCCCTCAAAGGTCGTTTGCTGAGTCCCGTATTTAAAATAGACCATCGTTATCTCCATTTTCTGATCTGTGGCGGCAATCACAAAGAAAAAACCTGCGTCAATCTGATCATTGACGGAAAGCAGGTGTTCTCCCAAACTGGCTTCAATAAAAACGAATTCTCACCGATACGCTGGGATCTCGAACCCTATCAGGGAAAGATGGCACAAATTGTCGTTGTCGATGAGCAAGAGGGAAGTTGGGGAAATATCGGCATCGATCACATTCTCTTTAGCCCTCACGAAAATCTGTCGACAAAAAATAGCCCTGAGGCTCAAACAAAAGTAATCGCCGAAGTCGCTGCAGAATTCAAGGTAGCTGCTGACAAATTACAATTGTGGTTTTCGGCAATCATCTCCAAGGAAACAGATCCCGTCCAGCATCCGCTACACATCTGGCGAAAGACCATAGACGTCCCCACCAAAAATCTTAACGGCCAATTGCAGGCCGCTAAAAAACAGAGTCTGGATGGACTCCAAAAGACCGCTGACATGTTGTCAAACAGTCCACAGTTGGATGGCTTTGAGCAGTGGGCGACTCAGTGGTATATCCAGGGAGAATCGTTTCCGATCAGGCCGACACCCTCCGGCACGCTAGATCTGCGTGGAGAAGTGATTCAATTATTTAGAACCGGCAGCATCCACTCGGGGCAGTTATCCAATAAGCTACAGGGCTCGTTCCGCAGTCCAACATTCGAATTAAATCATAATGCCATTCAAATGAAGCTCCGAGGTAACGGCGTGGAATCACGACTAATCATCGATGGATTCTTCCTGTATCGTTTCAACGCTCTGCTGTTCCGGGGATTTTCCACGACGGCAAATTCACCTGATGCTTCGCGCTGGCACCGTCTCCAAGGTGATGTCAGCCGCTATCAGGGACATACCGGCTATGTTGAATTTCTCGACCAAGGCAATGGCAGCATCTGTATTGATGATATCCGCTTTACCAATGAAGGCAGTCCACCGGAAATTTCCACTCCGTTACTGCAAAATCTAATCACGCCACAACTGGACAACCACGAGGCTTTTGCTCTGAGCTACGGCCGACAGTGGGAAACCGCTCTGGAAAATTGGCGTACGGCACAGCTCAATGACGAAGATGTTGACCTGATTAACTGGGCTTTTAAACACAAATTGATCGAAGTGCCCGAGGACATGCTTGCCCACCTGAGCGATCAGTGGCAACAATTCCGGAAATTAGATAGTGAGATTCCAAAACATGAACACGTTCTCGTCATGGCAGATGGCAATGGTGAGAACGAGGATATCTTCATTCGCGGAAACCACAGAGCGCCGGGTGAAACAGCCCCGCGGCAGTTGCTGACAGCCATCGTTGGTGAAAAGATAACGCAATCATCTGGCAGTGGGCGACTGGAATTAGCCGCCGACATTACGGATGCCAATAATCCATTGACTTCACGAGTCATGGTTAACCGGATCTGGCATCATCTGTTTGGCCGAGGCATCGTTGCTTCGACAAACAACTTTGGTGTTCTGGGACAACGACCTTCCCATCCCAAGCTGTTAGACCATCTGGCTCGTCGTTTTTCCGACGAACATCAATGGTCGGTGAAAGACATGATTAAGGAAATTATGCTCAGCAGTACCTATCAGCTCAGCAGTACCCCCAATCCGAAGTATCTCGATTCGGATCCTAACAACTTCCTACTCTACCGACAGAATATCCGCCGACTTCAAGGGGAAGCGATCCGCGACAATATCATGGCAGTTTCCGGACGTCTGGACAAAACGCTGTTTGGTCCCAGTATGCCTGTTTACCTCACCCCATTCATGACCGGCCGCGGGCGACCCAAAACAGGCCCATTAGACGGAGCAGGACGGAGGAGTATTTATATCAGCGTGCGCAGAAATTTCATTGCTCCCCTGATGCTCGCCTTTGACACACCGGCCCCGTTCAATTCGATTGGCAGGCGAAATGTGTCCAATGTCCCTAGCCAGGCACTGATCCTGATGAATGACCCGTTCGTGATTGAACAATCTCAGGTTTGGGCTAAACGCTTGTCGGCCAATGACAAACAAACTCCCGCTGACCGGATCGATCAGATGATACGCGAAGCGTTCGGACGACCCGCTAGCAAAATCGAATTGGCAGATGCCGGCGATTTCCTTGAAATTCAACGCGAGCAATACGGTATCGCCAAGGAGAATCTCATGACCGACATTCGTCTGTGGGCAGACCTAGGACATGTCCTGATCAATTCAAAATCATTTATTTATATTGACTGAATAGGCTCCAAACATGAACTTTCCTCGCAACCGATCAGGCTCCCCCCTTTCACGAAGGCAGTGGCTGCAACGTAGCGCTTCTGGATTTGGCACGTTGGCGTTGGCCAACATGCTGACCAACGATGGGTTGGCAGTGGATGAGGGACGGCGTGACACACAAAAGCCTTTTTTACCCAGAGCCACGCATTTCCCAGCCAAAGCCAAACACATTATTTACCTTTATATGGATGGTGCTCCCTCCCACGTCGATATCTGGGATCCAAAACCACGCCTAGCAAAAGATAATGGTAAACCATTCTCGATGAAGATTGAACCGACTCAATTCAATAACATCGGCAACACACTGGCAAGTCCCTGGAAATTCCAGAACTACGGCGAAAGCGGGATTCCCTGTAGCGATTTGTTTAAACATACAGCACAGCATGTCGATAAATTTGCTGTGATTCGATCCATGACATCAAACTTTTCTGAACACACCAATGCCAATTATTTTCTGCATACCGGAATTGGAGTTCAGGGACGCCCCAGTATGGGTGCCTGGGCCGGTTATGGACTCGGGAGCGACTGTGCCAACCTACCCGCATATGTCGTCCTCAATGGCGGCCTGACACCACCGGGGGGACTTGACAATTTCGGCAGTGGATTTTTGCCGGCAAGTTATCAAGGTAGCGTGTTTGGTGCATCGAAAGAACCGGTCGCCTATATCCAGCGGCGGGAAGCATCTGCTGTATTGCAGGAAAACAAGCTGGCATTACTCAAGAAAATGGACCAGCGAGATTCCGAACGATTAAACCATGAGGATCAAATCGAATCTGCCATTGCAAATTATGAACTCGCATACCGGATGCAGAACTTTGTCCCTGAGTTGACAGACTTTGGCAGTGAATCCGCAGCCATTCAAAATCTATATGGCATCCATGCCAAAACAAAAGGAACGGCGATTTACGCCCGCCAATGTTTGCTGGCCCGACGACTAGTCGAAGAGGGTGTACGTTTTATTGAACTCACCTGTCCCAACGTTTCCCATGATCGATGGGATCAACATGGAAACCTACTTGCCGGACATACCGATAATGCAATGGCGGTGGATCAACCAATCGCCGCTCTGATTACTGATCTGGAGCAACGGGGACTGTTGGACGAAACACTGATCATCTGGTCAGCAGAATTTGGCAGGACTCCATTCGCTCAAGGTACCAATGGCCGTGATCATAACCCGTTTGGTTTCACACTTTGGATGTGCGGAGCCGGAATCAAAGGGGGAACGATCCATGGTGCCACCGATGAATATGGCTACAAAGCGGTTGAAAACAAACAATCGATTCACGATCTTCATGCAACCATGCTACACCTGATGGGCATCGATCATGAACAGTTAACTTTTCGCTTCAGTGGACGTGATATGCGTCTGACCGACGTTCATGGTGAAATTATTCATGACATCTTGGCCTAGGCAATCACAAACGTCGCATCTCCCTCACGAACCATTGGGAACGTCTGCATGACGATAATTCGCCCGGTTTGTAGCGAGATAATTTCGACTATCTCGCTACCATCCATGCTGCGGACTCGCCCCAAAACATCGCCTGTCGAAACTTGATCACCAAGCCGAAAACAGGGACTTAGGACTCCATCTAAAGGTGCTGGGTTACAAATTTGCATGTGCCCAGAGCCCTCTGCGGCGTCTTCAATAGTAAACTCAATCCGACTCTCTGGTTGTTGACGTTCAATCATCCCCAGCATGCCCATGACATTCTTACATCCATCAACATAGGCAGTAACACCGTCTTGGGAACATTGCGCCGAACCTAGGTATTCAGTATAGATCGCCGGAATATTATTCTCGCAGGCAATCGACATCGAACGTCCCTTCAGTCGCCAATCTGTTCCCCACACAAATGGTAGATTAAAAGCTTGTGCCATGGCCCGACTCCCCGCCAAAGCTTGCTCGTTCGGATTCAGCGGATAACCGGCCAGTGGATACACTGCTGATCGTGTACCTCCTGTATGCATATCAATATAATAATCTGCCGAACATATTAGTTCCGTCAACTCATAGGCAACCTGTTCGGTCAGACTTCCGTCGGGATTTCCGGGACACGTACGTGCGAGATCAAGCCCATCTGCGCCCGTTCGCTGACCCAACAGAAAAGCATCTTCGTTAATCACCGGTACTAAGACGACCGTGCCTGACCGCAAATTCTCCGGTACCCAATCTAATAATTGATGCACACACTCAATGGATTCGAATTCATCACCATGCACTCCCGCTGTTATTACTAACCGCGGTCCTGCGGCGCCGCTGTCACATGACGTGACCGAAAATAAACTCATCGTATTTACTTACCTTTTTGAATTACTACTGCGGATGTTATTAATTTTTCGGCTCTCTGATTGCCGAGGTAATCTGTCAAAACTTGATTGCCAATTTGACATCGGTTTGGCAAGGGGTGATTACTCGTTCAACAAATCCCTCAGCACCTCCACTGTGGCTTAACGCTCAGTACTGTCCTCAAAGGGAAACATCGGTCGTCGCCGATGTTGATAATCAAGCTGATCTAGATCAGCCGTTGTGGATCCCGCTGTATTGACACGTAATAGATGCTGACAAACAGGCTCGTAGGCAGCGATCGGAGCGTTGACTCCTTTGGCTATCAAAATATGAAAATCCGCAGGATCAACATCGAACGTAGTTAGTTGCTTTAAACTAAAAGGAGGTTGCCGACGGGAGGTCACCATGATGGTGATCCCAGATTCGTGTCGTAAAACCGCCGTCGCACCTTGATCACAATGCGTCGCACCGCCGTGCCGAGGTTGAGGTTCATGAAACTTACCATCATATAACCCCACTAACTTGACTTCACCACACCACGGTTCTCCATGATCATTATCCGTTTTACCACCAACTGACACGCTCAACAAATCACCAATTTCACTCTCGGACGCTTGCACCACAACCGCTGGGTCATAGATACAGACGAACATATTATGCAAACCCAGCTTGTCACATGCATGCAATAAAATGGTGCTATCGGCCGGTGAACCGCCTCCGGTATTATCACCCATATCCAATAAACAGATGGGGCCCTCGAGTTGAGCAGATTGCTCAAGTGTTGTCTTCATAGGTTCTAACTCTGCCTTAAACCCGTCGCGGTGTGTGGCGAGGAAATCGGCGAGTTCTGTGGCACAACGCTCTGCTAAATCCAAGTCGTTATTGGTCACGACAATAAATGCTGAGCCCATTTCAGCTACATCCGCATAAGGAAACCCGAGCATGATGCTGTTTGACAAGACTCCCTCCACAGCGAGCTGCGAATCTGCTAGTTGGTAAAGTGGCAAGCATGGCGGCACGGTCGATTCTTGTTTTTGGATGTTAATGGCTATTGCCGGAGTAGCAATCGCCATCGTTGGTTGAATGTCGCCGCGCAACGTGTCGATCAGAAGATTCGCCGCTTCCACACCGACTTGGAACTGATCTAAATGTGGATTGCTACGGTAGGCTACCAATGCATTACAAGCCGCAGCCATCTTTTTTGATAAGTTGCCATGCGGGTCCAGCGTGGCAACTAGCGGGACGTCACTGCCAACAACATTACGCACCATACTCATCCAGTGTCCGTCCGCGTCGCGATAATCTTGTGAGACGGTTGCACCGTGTGGTGCTAGTAACAGCCCATCAAGCGGCAATGCAGCCGTCAATAATTCAATAATTCGGCTGGTAATCTTCTCGTACGCCGATGCACAAATCGTACCGTAGGGCATGGCTCGAGCAAACAAGATGGGCACAATTTCAATTTCGTCCACAGCTGCTTCTAACCGTGAAATGAAGCCTGCTGTTTCATGATGCGTGCCTGACATTCTTTCAAGAAAGGCATCTCCTTCGAGCAAAAAATCGCTGCGGAAATGCTCGTAAGTTGTTAGTTCAGAAATGAACGTATTCGATTCGTGAAGAAAGCCAATCAGGCCAATTCGTTTTTTTGCCATCCTGTTGTACCCTATAAGACACCGTACTTACGGTAGGCAGCGGTGGCCAACATGCCATCGATAATGGCATCTCGCGTGATGTTTTCATCGTGGACTTTTTGCCAAGCGTTACGCATTGCCTGTTCTTCAATTTCTTGGGGCACAACAACAATCCCATCTTGATCTGCCAAGACTAAATCGCCCGAGCGAAAAATCACTCCGTCGATTTCCACGGGTTCATCCACGGCGATAACACGTTGCCGATTGAGGCTATCATAAATACAGCGAGCTGTAGCAAACACCGGAAAGCCCATTGCTGTCATTTTGCTGATGTCTCGTACAGCGCCATCGACAATCGCACCGACACAGCCCCGATTTTTAGCTGCCGTAGAAAGTAGTTCACCCCAGATGCCCGAACGCATACTGCCGCCTGCAGCGCAAATCAATACATCATCTGGTTCGCAACTGTCGACAGCCTGTAATTCTAATTCATAGGGAGCAGGATCTTCAAAATCAATCTCTTCCCAGCTTGTCGTGCGACAGCGGCCAACAAGCACTTCGTCTACAGTCAGGGACAATAGTTGCGTTCTAGGGGATTGATTCGTGAAACCCAATCCATCGAGAGCATCACAAACGACCGCTGAGTAGAGCGATTGCCGCATCATGTCCAAGGTGATTATTTCCGGTTGATTCATTTGTGAATATCCAAGCTTAAAAGTTACAAATCTAACTGGACCATTGTTTTCGAATGGTCAATCTATACCGCATCCATCAATCCACGCATATAACCATAGGCATGTAATCGCCCTAGTTGTGTGTACCCTGGTTCACCATCGTCTTCACCACAGAGCTGGGGAACATGATCAGGACGAATCGAGCCACTAAATCCAATCTCTTTATACGCACGCATTGCGGCCGCCATATCAGTCGGCCCATTATCGTGAAACGTCTCCGTGAAATTATCATGCGTTCCGCGAACATCACGAAAGTGTACATAGCGAATGTGATCGCCGAGAACGTAGATTGTCTCAGGAATCGCTGCTCCCATTTCCACAAACGATCCTTGGCAAAAGCAAATTCCATTGCGGGGACTATCCACCAAACCAACCAAACGTTGAAAGCCCGCGACACTATTCATGATGCGGCTGCGACCAAGAAACGATTCCAATGGTGGATCATCGGGGTGCATCGCTAAATCAATTCCTAAACGCTCGGCATGGGGAATGATCTGCTCCAGAAAGTATGTGAGATTTTCCCATAAAGCGTCTGCCGATAGAACTTCATGTTCGAGCGATCGCGAGGCATCGTCGAGTGACATCGCTTGATCAATTTCAGCAAGATTGAATTGTGTTACAGCGGCGCCACCACGTTCAGGAACATCTACGCGAGTCCGCACCCAATCGGTGCCAGCCATAAAGTTGTAACATAGTACCGGGATTTCGAGATCAGCCATAATTTGCAGCAATGAAATTATGCCAGCGATTTCTGTATCACGAGCGTCGCGGCCACAGATTATATTTTCCATGGCAATTGCGTCTTCCACAGCAGCTGGCTGCAATCCATAAGACCGTATCCGCTCAAGTGTCGGCTCCCAATCAGATTTCTGCGGGCCTTGGTAGCGTATCGTAATCGTTTCCACACCGGTTTGGGCGGCTAATGTTAGATTCTCATCTGACAGTGGAGTCAAAACGGATGCAAGTTTCATGTTTGTTCGCCGTTGTCCGTTTCCCAATAGAGTGGACTATGTCTCTGAGTTATGATTCTATCGCTTTTACACAGGCCTCAGGGTCTCGACAGGAAATCAAATATGTTTTGCCATTACGAATCTTAATTTCAACAGCTTTACCAAAACTTACAACGTATCCAATTCGTTTAGTCGTAATACCAATTCTCCACCCCATCCCCAAAAACTCTCTAAACTTTGCCTCGTCAACTTCAACACTTTCGACTTGCTCAACGGTCGTGCTGACATTCCACCATAAGTAACCGAAACGGATTGTTCCACGATCAACCTCAATAAAATACCGGCTGAACGCCACCGTCAAAAAACCCACAAAGACTGTGACAAATCCTGTGACCGAAATACCAATAATATATCCCGCCCGTTCATCACCCGAAATATCTGCTGCAGCATGATTTGTTGCGGTGAGAAAGCCACTTATCATTGGTACCATACCAACAACCGCACCGAGCACGACAAATACTAAAAGCCAAGTAAACCACGGCGTATAACGTTCGCGATACATCTATTTCACCACTCCTTTTGTAATTCCATCCCAACTGTCTGTACGAAAGGGCGTGACCGGTAAATGCTCTTTGTTTTGTAAATTGCAGATTGGGTTTTGTGCCCAAGCGTATCGCACAGAAACTGGAGCGGTAATGGTATCACTCCAAACCTCAACTTGATTCTTACCAACAATCCGCGCCGCAGCATTCACAAATTTCTGATCTTCGCCAGCGATGGCGAACCCGCGAACCTCTCGTACATCAAAGGTATCAAGCCCCCCGCCCACATGGTCAAACGTAACGACCATACGATTCCCTTTCGTTTCGGAAGATTTATAGAGAGGACTGCGATGAACGAGTTCGATTCCGTAGTCTTTTGCGAGTGCCCAGCGTGCTAGGCGTTTGGCTACATCCTGTTTGTTACGTGGGTGGATGTCATGAGATTCACCCAAGTCGGTGATGATCGCCTCACCCGTATTGGGTAACTTGCTCATCACCAAGGTCTGAGCTTCGCGTAGTTCGGCCCAACTGCTGCCAACCGGTTCAGCCACTTCATCCTGAAAGTCAGCCAAAGATACCCAGTAGAAGCTAAAGTCTCCCTGATTCCATCTCTTTCTCCAGGTATCGATCATCAGTGGAAACAGATTCCGATATTGATATGCACGCCCCGAATTATGTTCGCCTTGATACCAGATGGCACCACGAATCCCATATCCGACGATAGGGTTTAAGACACCATTGAATAGATTTGCGGGGCGGTGCTGGCCAGTCAGAATATTGCGGGGCGGTCGTGGCCGACGAGGAACGGGTTTCTTGTCTTGCAGCGCCTTTGCCATGGCAAGTTTCCAGGCCGTAAGTTGCCGCTCATATCGTTGAGCGACCGCGGCGGGGTCATACGCCTTGGCGGCGTCATCCCATTTTGCCAGCAACTCCTGATATTCGCCCGCTTCCTCCAGCACCTCACGGGGAACCCAAGCTTCGCAGGCCGAGCCTCCCCAGGCTGTGTCGATCAGGCCGATGGGAACATTTAAAGTTTGATGCAGTTGTCGACCAAAGAAGTATCCCACCGCAGAAAAGCTCTTAACCGTCTCGGGGGTAACCGTTTCCCACTTTCCCTGAAAGTTATCCAAGGGCGTTTGACTGCCAATCTGGGGAACAGAGATAATGCGGATCTGGGGGAAATTTGCGGAAAGTGATTCCAAGTCCGGGTCATTTGCTGAGCTAACCGCAAACGCCATGTTGGATTGTCCTGAGCAGACCCAGACTTCACCGATGAGGATATCGTTAATTTCAATTCGGTTGCTTGCTTCGATGACTAATTTATGTGGCCCACTGCCAACTTTCAGCGGAGGGAGTTTCACTTGCCAGCGACCATCATCATCCGCTTTAGTTGTTTCCGTTTTATCAGCAAGCACAATAGATACTTGTTCTGCGGCAGCTGCTTTTCCCCAAACGACGACAGGTACGTCACGCTGGAGGACCATGTGGTCCGTGAATAAGTTTGATACAGAGACTTCTGCCGCAACGGGGGGTGCAAGCGTTGCCACCATCAGTATTGAGAGAGCAGCAAATAAACAACTTTTGTAGCGCATAATAATAAATCCTCTTGATAATTGGCGAGTATCTCACCAGTAAAGTCTAGATTTTTTTCGGGTTGATGATAACGTGTTTTACCGTTTGGCGGCGCCAAGTGTAGGCAACGTGGACGGTACCGTCAGCAGCTTGAATGACAGCTGGATAGGAATATTCACCTTTATCACGTTCAAGTGTTAGTACTGGGTGCCACGTCTTACCATCTTTGGAGATGGCGACATTTAGCATATTACGACCAGCAGGAAACTCTCCGCGGCGGATGGTGTGATTATAGACAAGCAACTGCCGACCATCGGCAAGAGTAATTGCGTCCGTTCCGGAATTTGGGTTGGGGAGATGTGTGGCGGCAGGTTGTGTCCAAGTCTGACCGCCATCGCTGGACCAGCTTTGGGCAATCACGCCTTCCTGAGTGCGACACATTACTTGCATTGAACCGTTTTTATAAGTGAGGATGCTAGGTTGAATCGCATTGAACTTCTTGCCGTCGTGAATAGGGCCAATGATTTCCCATGTTTTACCTTGGTCCTTGGTTAATTCAAAATGAACACGCCAGTTGTTATGCTCGCTGCTCGATGGACACAGAATCGAACCATCTGAAAGTTCAATTGGCTTATTTTTGACGGGACCTACAATATGGCCAATCGCTGAATCTTTACCAAGTTTGGTCGGTTTGTTCCAGGACTTCCCACCGTCATTGGATGTCACCAACATGCCCCACCAAGTACTTGGAGTAGGTCCGACTTTATAAAACAAAAGCAACGGTCCTGTAGCAGGTTGAAATAGAACGGGGTTCCAGCAGGGGTGCCTTAATTGGTCGGATTGCACGCCATTGACTACTTCACTAGGCCGAGTCCATTGGTCGTCTTCAAATCGAGAAACCCAGATACCCACGTCAGGATTCTTTTCATGCTTGCCACCAAACCACGCTGCGACGAGTCCAGTGGGAGTGCTGACAATCGTCGAAGCATGACATTCCGGTGTTTGTCGACCTTCCAGTGGATAGATAAAATTGCTGGAGACTAACCCACTAGTTCCAATTTTCGTCGGTGCAGCAAGCACAGCAGCGGGATCAGGTGCTGCAGTTGAAGTGGCAGAGCATGTCCATGTCACCATCGCTGCTAAAAAGATCAATAGTTCTTTCACAGGTTGAATTTCTAATAAAAAGAGGGGGGGTTAATCAGGACATTCAGTATACCGCACGACCCAAGTGGGGTGTTGTGAACAGGTTCGTTCTTTCGCAGAAGGGCGTAGCGTAAAATTTTAGAGCAAAGCGAAAATTCAAATCGCCTGTTTGCTCAATATAATTGTCAGTACTGTTAAGCAAGCAGCTCCAACGGAGATTAGGAAAAATGCTTTTTGAACGGATGCTTTCGCGGCAATTTTACCCGCAATCAAGGGCATGAGAGCCCAGCCGATGCCACCGATGCAGAAGAACAGGCCAATGGCTCGGCCAATTAACTGTTCGTCTATATTTTCCCCTACATGCCCGAGTAGCTGAGCAATCAAAATAGGGAAAATGGGACCCATAATCGCACCTAACAATATGATCCAACCCACGGTGATTTGTTGGGAGCGGCTAAGAGCGAGTCCCAGAGTAGCAGCCGTACAAGTTACTGCCAAAACAATCAAAATCGTATGATCCATTCCAGCCGGCATTAGTAGTGCGGCAACTAGCCGAGAAACAGTGAACACCAACCAAAACACGGACAATAGCGTGGATGCTTTTCCGTCAGTGACTCCGCGATCTTTCATGAGAGTCGTGGCCCATAACGCTACACACGCTTCGGTGGGAACATGAAAGAAAAATGCAATGCAACAGATAAGAACGACTGAATCGGTTAACAACACCGTCAACCAGTCATCGATCACTTTCGTGGTATCTGGTTTCAGCAACTCCCAGTTCACAAAAAATACAGACACAAGTGAAATCGCCATCAAGACTGCAAACCAAGTGAATGTTTTCTTCAAACCGACTTTAGCAAGTAGAAAAGCGGTAGCGATAGGCATGACAAAAGCACCTGCCCCAAAAACAAAATCACCCAAGTTCATCGCGGACGAAAGCGGGGTATTTTTACCGAAGAATGGTAAAAATGCTGGGCCTTGAAGTGCATTGAGCACATTAACCAACGCTGACCAACCAGTTCCAAGTAACAAAACTGCAATGACTGCTGCGATATAAGTCTTTGCATTGGCGAGTACCAATACGCTACAAATCATAATTCCCAAGGCAATGCCCATGACTAACTCTCGACCAATTTCATCAGCCATAATCCCTGCGACGAATGCCATGGGAATCATCGTGAATCCAAAAGCGCTGACTAGTGCACCCACCTTGTCTTCTTTGATGTTCAATTTATTCGCGAGTGGCACTTTAATACTGCCTAGCAGCGAGTGGCACATTCCACCGATTGCCAGACCGAGAATCTGCATTGTCGTTAAGTATGTGTCCACAGGGAACCTTCCTTACGT
>DTSG01000250.1 GCA_012965455.1 Planctomycetaceae bacterium
CGATGCGGAAGCGTACCATAGTGGTCATCTGATAGGAATCAACGGGCATACGCCTTTTGACATTAGCAACTTTACTAAGTGTGATCGGATCGTGTTGGAAACCGGTTTTGGAGATGAGGGAAGACCCGGCGGTGCCGATCCCTTTGATATACGGGATGACGTCTCGTGGATACGAGCACTGTTAACGATCAATGTGCCGGAACTGCAGGCTCGTGCCTGGTGGGGTTTTCAGCAATATTCTCCACAACTTGTTAACTGGAACATTCCGGATAATTTTAAGTCACACGTAAGATTATCGGCTTACTGGAATCCGGATCAGGGTCGCTGGATGTCGGGTTTGTCATGGAAGGTACCCGTTGCCACGGCGGTGGGTACGCCCATCATGGAATTCAGTCAAAAGGTTGTGTTGACGCTCAATAATAGCTGGGTCACCTTTTCTGGTGCGTCCGATGGTATAGGTGACAAAACAGCCACGGTTCGCGTTACGGTCAACGACGAGCCTATCCTGTCCATGGATAATGAAGACGTGAATCTTGCAGGCAGTGTAGGTTCCTTTGATACGAAGCACTGGACATTGGGGGCGATGCTTGGCGAAGAAGTTGAAATTAAAGTTCAGGTCATGCCTCGGGAAGCAGGCACGTATAAGCCACAGGGCTTTACGATCGGTTCTTTCGGGTTACAGCCTGTGATTTCCGGGTTACCCGAGGATGGAGAATTACCAGTTCCGGATGTACCTATTACTTCGCTCAAGCCGCTTTCGTTTTCACTACCGGGTTACACAGAAATGCCGCCTGTGGGGATTCTAAAGGATGAAATCCCGCTGCGAACGGGTGGAGTGCGTATTACAGATGGCTATGTCTTTCCCGGTGAAGGCGAATTTGTCTACCAGCTGATGCCGAACTACAATGAGTTTTTCATGATTGTTGGGCGGGAGCAGACCAGCAACGGGAGTTTTGGGCCCTGTGAGATCCTTGTCGATGAGGAGGTGGTTTGGACCTCCAAAGAACTTTTTGCTGGGCGTGATGCGATGGTGGACTTAGACAATAAAGAAGAGCAACCCGACGGAGTTTTCTGGCAGTCAGCCCCAAGTGCTTTTGTGAGGATCTCTATTCCCAGTGGACATGCTTCCCTGACAATCCGCAACAACGGCAAACAAGCCGACATCGGCTTTCTCGGGGGTGCCGGTTTCAGCTCGAAATAAATTTCCAGCGCAAGCCCATTACGTTGAAATGCAAGTGTAACTTGGGTAGAATAAGTCTTAACTAATAAGCGAGATCCCAATATGACCAAGACCGTTATGACGATGATGATTTGCCTAATGGCTTGGGGGCAACCCGCTTGGGGTGTTGTTGAAGGTGAGTGGGAAATCACCCCTGAGAGCGAAAAGGCTGTGGAGCGTGGGTTGCAATGGTTGGCACACAATCAGGGACCCGTCGGAAACTGGGGCAGCCAGGATCTGGGGCTCGTCGCTTTAGGAGCGATGGCTTTTCTTTCTGCTGGACATGCACCGGGTCGCAGCCCTTATGGAAACAATGTCAAAAAAGCTCTGGATTACATTATCGTCAATGCCAAACCTTCCGGACTGTTAAATGTTTCCAGTGAGGGGCGTGATATGTATAATCATGGCCTGGCAACGTTTTGTCTAACGCAGGCCTACGGTGCGGTACCGGATCGACGACTAGGTCCTGTTCTGGATCGTGGAATAAAATTGATTTGTGATGTTCAGTGTGACGATGGCGGCTGGGATTATATTGCTCGGCGTCAAGCTCGCGGACATGATCTTTCTATAGTAGTGATGCAGGCCAAAGCTCTGCGGGGGGCAATGGATATCGGATTGGACATTCCTCCGGCAGTCATTGATAAGGCGATTGAATCGGTGAGGGGATATTACCGCCCAATGGGTGACGCGGACGGAAAACAATACGGCACGGATCCGCTAGGACTGCGGCCTGGTGCGTTTACTTACAATGGCGGAAAGGTGACCACGGCCATGGCGGCAGCAGGAGCTGTTTGTTTACAGGAATTTGGGCTCTATAAAGATTTTCGGATCCCTCGGAGTTTAGATCATATTGCCAAGGACGTCAGCAGTTTAAAAAAGAAAAATGGTCATATTCCCTTTGACGCTTACGCCATGTATTACGTGGCTCAGGGATTGTATCAAGTTGGGGGGACACGGTGGCGCGAAAATTATCCAGTCATTCGTGACGCGATCGTTGAAACACAGTGGAAATCTACCAGTCCCACCGTGGATGGTTCTTGGGATGGTGGTCGGGTTAACGGAGTTCCCGGTAAATTATTTGGCACCTCCGTTGGGGTTTTTGTTTTAAGCATACCCAATCGATACCTCCCTATTTTACAGGAAGGCGAATTTACATCTGAGAATGAGGCTTCCGATAAATAGGGTTAGCGTTTTTCGATCATCATGAATTTCTTTGCAATTTCATTTCTCACTGCGTCGGTTGCCATTGCCGGACCCACGTTGATTCATCTGCTCAATCGGCGGCGTTATCGCACCCAACCATGGGCTGCGATGCAGTTCCTTAGAAATGCAGTCAAACGGAATCGACGGGCGGTTCAAATCCGGGATCTTATTTTATTGACACTGCGAACTCTGGCGGTGTTGTTTTTTGTGTTGGCAATGGCGCGGCCTTACTGGGTTGGTAGCGGGAGTCAGGTTTATCAGAACAACGAGCCAGTGCATGCGGTGGTTGTTCTTGATAACAGTTTGTCGATGGGGTACACGTCGGCACAAACATCACTTTTGGAAGAGGCCAAAGAGCAGATTTCGCAGTTCATTGAAATGCTGCCTGCGGGAAGTGAAATTTCCATTATTCCCCTTTGTGCTCAACCGCATTGGTTTAATGTCGGTGGGTTCGCATCCCGCGACGATGCGCTGAATGCTCTGCGACAGGTCGAGGTAGTCGATCTCCAGGGGAATATTCGGTCGGGGGTGGAGCGGGCATTGATCGCCAGTAAAAAAGACAGTGCCATACAAACCAAACGATTTGTGTTTCTGGGAGACCTGCAGCGAGACAGTTGGGAAGATAATGATTTAGATGAGCTGTTTGGCGCACTGGGTGATGTTCAGATTGTCCCGGTTCAGCCCCCGCTTCGTGAAAACTCCTGGATTAGCGAGTTTTACCTGCGGGACGGAATCGCCGATGCGGAATCGACTGCAGTCTTCGTCGCTGAGGTACGCCATGAGGGATTGACCGCGCGGGAGGGGGTTCCCGTTTCTCTGGAAATAGATGGTGATATCGTTTCCACTAGAATTATTGATTTGGTTCCTCAGCAGACGTTCAACTTGGTATTTGAACATCAGTTCACCAGCGCAGGTTCCTCAAAAGAGCCGCTGTTTTCAAGAGCGGTATTGAGGATAGATGAGCCGGACTATCTGCCAATGGACGATCAACGCGTCGCGGTGGTGCCAGTAATCGCGCGCC
>DTSG01000251.1 GCA_012965455.1 Planctomycetaceae bacterium
AAGAAATAAAACAGGCCGCGGGAACGGACTATACCGCTGCGGTTGCCAATCGTGATAAGTGGCAACCAGCAATCAAGCGAGCGGAGCGCCCCGACGCATATGGTTTTCATAGCTCCATTTTGGATTCACCTGCAAAAACGCAGTGGGTTCAAGTTGATTTAGGAGAATCGACAACAGAGATAACTCGCATCCGACTTTATCCAGCGAGCGATGATTATGCTGGCGTTGGGGACGGGTTTGGGTTTCCTGTTCGGTTTCAGGTGGCGGTTTCCAATGATAAATCATTTAACACCAACACGGTAATCTTCGATCATACCCAAGACGATTATCCAAATCCGAAACTCGCGTATCTTGAGATACCCCACCGCGAAAAATCACCGATACGATATATCCGAGTCACGGCCACAAAGCTAGCTGAGCGCAGCAATGATTATATTATGGTACTATCCGAGATTGTGGCGTTGGACGAGGATGATGGGAACAGTGCACGCGGGAAGACGGTCACGGCATCCAGTTCGATCGAAGCGGCAGTGCGGTGGGGTCGGCAAAATGTCACCGATGGATTGTGGCCACGACCCGTTAGTGACGACGGAGCCCAAAAGTGGTTTGCCGCGGCTCAACAAGTTCAGCGATTGTGGTTGCAGGCTAATACTGCCGAACGTAAGGCACGCCAGCAAAAATTACATGAGCAACAAATAACATGGCGATCCGAGCTAGCGGCCATTCCCGCCGGAGCTATGGTTTACGCGGCGGCATCGCATTTTAAAGCGCAGGCAAATTTTAAGCCGACCAATGGTAGCCCGCGAGAAATCCACGTGTTAGCACGAGGTGATATCCGCAATCCCTTAGAACTAGCAAATCCAGGATCTATTCCGGTGTTATCCGAGACGGGACGATTTGAGTTAGCAAATAATCATGCCGAGGGAGATCGTCGCGCAGCGCTTGCGCTGTGGTTAACGCAGCGGGAGCAACCATTAACGTGGCGGAGTATCGTCAATCGTATCTGGCAGCATCATTTCGGCAAAGGGATTGTCAATTCACCCAACGACTTTGGCCGTATGGGACGATTGCCGACTCACCCAGAATTATTGGACTATCTGGCGCAGCAGTTCAGAGATAACGGCCAATCGATTAAAGAACTACAGCGTCTGATCGTGACGAGCAGCGTTTATCGACAGGGCTCGCAGCATGATGCTAAGAATCAACTGATTGATAACAGCAATCAATATCTATGGCGGATGAATCTGCGGCGCTTAAGCGCGGAGGAAATCCGCGATTCAATTTTAAGTGCGACGGGATTGCTTAATGACACACAGGGCGGACCAGGGTTTTACCTGTTTAAGTTAGAACATCCAGAGCATTCGCCGCATTATGAGTATCATAAATATGATCCGACAAATCCCTTGTCATATCGTCGAGCGGTTTATCGATTTGTGGTGCGCAGCCAGCCGGATCCCTACATGACAATTTTAGATTGTGCCGATTCTTCGCAAAGTACGCCCGTGCGAGACGAGACCATTACGTCGGTTCAAGCGTTGGCTTTTTTGAACAATAAGTTTAATTTAGCAATGGCCGAGCGGTTTTCGGAATCACTGCAGCAAGAGTCGGCAGATATTACCAGTCAAGTGCGGACAGCGTTTAGCCGCATGACTGGACGACTGCCCACATCGCAGGAACAAGCAGAATTTGAACAGTATGCTCGAAAACATGACTTGAAGAATTTTTGTCGCATCTTGTTTAATTTAAACGAGTTTATTTATTTGGATTAAATGAATTGCTAGTCGCATATGAATTTATATAACACCAACCCTGCACGACCCTGCTCTCGCCGTGATTTCCTCTGGCAATCTGGTGGCGGCCTCGGGGGCATTGCGCTGGCTGCTATGGGTGTTAACGAAGCCGCAGGCGGAGATGGTGTGCTAGGCAATAAACTACATCACCCCCCGAAAGCCAAGCGTGTGATACAGCTTTTCATGTCGGGCGCTGCAAGTCATCTCGATTTGTGGGACTACAAACCGTGGCTCGATCAGCATCATGGTGAAGAAGCAGACTTTGGTGAAAAAATCGAATTGTTTCAGAGTGGCTTTGGACCGTGGGCTAAATCGTATTTTAAGTTCCGCCCCTATGGTGGATCAGGCAAGCAGCTGAGCGACGCGGTTAAACCACTAGGTGATGTTGTTGATGAGATGGCGTTTGTACATAACATGGTTGGGAAGACAGGCGTGCACAGTCAAGCAACGTTTTTACAGGCAACGGGTTTTCAAGATCCAGGGTTCCCTGGCATGGGTTGTTGGGTGAGTTATGCGTTAGGCAGCATGAACGATAATTTACCGACGTTTGTTGTGTTGCCCGATCATCGAGGTTACGCGTCCAATGGCCCCAAAAATTGGGGTTCAGCATTTCTTCCGGCATATTCTCAAGGAACCACAGTATTTCCTCAACGAGAGAACCCGATCGAAAACTTGTTGCCGCAGTCTGAATATATTACGTCGGGCAGCGAACGAGACGGAGCCGATTTATTACGCCGAATGAATTCCAGATACAATGCTGCGCGGCCAGGTGACTCGCGGTTAGAAGCTCGAATTCGCAGCTATGAACTCGCCGCGAAAATGCAGCTCAGTGCCCCCGAAGCAATGGACTTGTCGAAAGAGACGGCGGCTACGTTGAAGGCGTATGGTCTTGATCGGCAAGGCACTAGCTATGGTCCGGACATAAATGTTCCAGAGGAAGCCGAATACTTTGGCCGCAAATGTTTGATTGCTCGGCGGCTCATTGAACGTGGCGTGCGGTTTGTACAAATCTGGTCCGGCAACGACAATGGCTTCCCTCGGCGTAATTGGGATAGTCATGAAGACGTACAACGCGATCATGGTCCGCTGGCAAATGGGATGGCGATTGGTGCCGCGGCCTTGATAAAAGACTTGAAACAACGGGGGCTGCTCGAGGACACCATTATTCTGTGGACGACGGAGTTTGGTCGAATGCCCAGCAGCCAGCGCAGCACGGGCCGCGACCATAATCCATTTACATTTACGAATTGGTTATGTGGTGGTGGGATTCGTGGTGGGGTGACAGTGGGTGAATCCGACCAATGGGGGTTTAAACCACTAGATCGAGATAATCCGACGCAAGTCTATGACATCCACGCCACCATGTTACATCTGCTGGGTATCGATCATGAGCGACTGACAGTGCGAAACAATGGGATCGACCGCCGGCTGACAGACGTTCATGGCAAAGTGATCCAAGGATTGTTGGCCTAAAACAAAGTCGTCAATAAATAGGGCGGCACGCGCTGTGGCTAATGGAACGCGAGTCGATCACGAATAGGCACTAAAATATCACATTCGGTTATGGAAATCGGGTCGCCACGACATTAGGATGATATTGAGTAAACCGTAATATTCTATTGGATCTTCTATCGGAGTTAAAACGTTGAGTTTTTACAAGACCTTATTGTCGTTAGCGTTAGTCGCGATTTTTTCTGCCCCCACCATTGCTGCTGAACTTAATGTTCCACCGCAGGGATTCCAAGCACTGTTTAATGGGAAAAACACATCCGGCTGGTACGGCTGGAAAACAAAAAATCCAGAGGACCTGTGGAGCCAATCGGCGGAAGAACAAGCGGCTTATAAGAAGGAAAGCCGTAAAGATATCGACCAACACTGGACTGTCGAGGATGGCGAGTTAATCAACGACGGTCATGGGATGTATTTAACATCCGAGCAAGAGTTCAGTGCCTATGAATTGATGATTGATTATAAAACGGTTGCCAAGGCTGATAGCGGCATTTACCTCAAAGGCGTTCCCCAAGTTCAGATTTGGGACTATACCGATGAAGCAAAATTTGGAATTGGTGGTGACAAGGGTTCAGGCGGACTATGGAACAATAGCAAGGGCGCAAAAGGCAAGGATCCATTGGTCTTGGCCGATAAGCCTTTTGGCCAGTGGAATAGTTTTAGGATACGTCAAATTGGCGCCCGCACTTCAGTGTGGCTCAACGGTAAATTAATCGTCGATGACGCAGTTATGGAAAACTACTTTGATCGTTCGCGTCCGCTGTTTCATCATGGACCTATTCAACTACAAACGCATGGTGGCGAAATTCGTTGGCGTAATATTTTTGTCCGTGAAATTGGAGCTGATGAAGCAGCTAAAATTCTGCGGAAAGCAGAAGACAGCACAGGGTTTCAATCGATCTTTGATGGCAATAGCTTGGATGGTTGGGCCGGAGCTGTAGATAACTACCAAATTGTTGATGGTGCAATCCAATGCATGAAAGGCAAAGGCGGAAACTTGTATACGAAAAAAGTGTACAAGGATTTTGTGGTACGCCTAGAAATTAAAACACCTCCAGCGGGCAATAATGGCCTCGCCATCCGTTATCCAGGATCTGGTAATCCTGCTTATGTCGGCATGACGGAACTTCAAGTCTTGGATGTTGGTTATCCAGGCAAGCTTAATCCCTACCAATACCACGGATCGGTTTATGGCTTGATTCCAGCTGCCCAAGGATATTTGCATCCCGCAGGGCAATGGAATTATCAAGTCGTGACGGTCAAAGGATCAACCATTAAGGTTGAGCTCAATGGCTCGGTGATTCTTGATGCGGATGTGGCGGATATTAAAGATGAAGGAAAACTGAAACGGCATCCAGGCTTAATGCGACCCGAAGGTCACTTTGGATTCGCCGGACACAATGATGCGGTTCAGTTCCGCAATATTGAAATCAAAGAGCTTAAATAAGTATCTTTAGGCTCAAGAGATGTGCTTAAAATGGGGTTTGATGATGAAATCTTACGTAGGTACCGCGTGCGCGGTGGTATTACAGGCGTTATTTGTTTCAGCAGTCACTTCACCCGCCATTGCTCAACAACGAGTTTATGCGGACGGTGAGAAACCGGCTGACAGTCGCTTGGGTGAACTACGGCACTTGAACAACTATTTCCCGTTTCATGTCCCCGACTCACTCGACGGCTGGAAGGCTCGACAAGATCAGCTCCGCACGCGGATTCTAGTGGCCAACGGGATCTGGCCGCTTCCGCAGCGCACGCCTTTAAATGTGAAGATCTACGGGCGGGTAGAACGCAAAGGCTTTACGGTCGAGAAGGTTCATTTTGAAAGTTATCCAGGGCATTTTGTTTCTGGATTGTTGTTTCGTCCGACCACCAAAGGAAAGCATCCTGCTGTGTTAACACCCCATGGGCACGGCGGAAGGATGCAGGACCATGGTGACAATATTGCGGCGTTGATTAAAAGTGGCGACGAGAAGCATGCTGACTCTGGAAGATTCCCTAAACTGGCGCGCTGCGCACAGCTTGCGAGAATGGGGTGTGTCACCTTCATTTTCGACATGGAAGGATATGTTGATGCAGTGCAACTTCCGATGGAGGTTTCGCATCGTTTGACAAATCGACGACCTGATTTGGAAAGCCCAGAGCGGTGGGGTTTCTTTTCTGCGCAAGCCGAAATGCGGCTGCAAAGCATCATGGGCATTCAAACCTGGAACTCAATTCGCGCACTGGATTTTCTTGAAACTCTAGACGATGTGGACGCTAAGCGAATTGGAATCACTGGAGGCAGCGGTGGTGGAACACAAACCATATTGCTCGGCGCTATCGACTCACGCCCGATCGTTTCGTTCCCGCAAGGCATGGTCTCCACCGCAATGCAAGGTGGATGTACGTGTGAAAACTGTAGCTTGTTGCGAGTGGATACCGGTAATGTCGAATTAGCTGGTTTGTTTGCTCCACGGCCATTGGCCATGACCGGTGCCAACGACTGGACCAAAGAGATTCAAAACAAAGGCTATCCGGAATTACAGAAGCTTTATGGGCTCTATGGAAAACAAGAAGACGTGTTTTGTGTTTCTTTCTTGCACTTCGCTCATAACTATAACTATGTGACACGGCAAGTTATGTATCACTGGTTTAATAAACATATGGAACTGGGACACCAAGAACCTATTGTTGAAGATGATTATGAACTGTTGACTACCGCAGAAATTACCGTTTGGGACGATGAGCATCCGCAGCCTGAGTCGGGAGTGGAGCATGAAGTGAAGTTGTTGCGCAGCATTGCCCAGTCATCGCAGCAACAGATTTCGAAGTTGGTGAACACGTCTGAGGACCCAGTTGCCAAGGTTCGAGAAATTGTTGGCACAGCGATTCAGTCAATAGTGATGCGAGATTTACCCGCAACAGGCGCCGTTGAAGGTGAGAAAGTTGGTGAAACGGAACATGATAGTTATATGGAATTCAGGCAGATATTGCGGCATCAGGCTGCCGGTGAAGAGTTACCGGCAATTTCGTTTTATCCAACCGCTGCTGAATGGAACGGCACGGTGATTCTGTGGATTGATGGTCAGGGTAAGTCGGGCATGATTGGTGAAAATGGCAAACCCAACAAGGCGATCGCCGCTGCGCTAGCGAAGGGAAGTGCTGTCATGGGCATTGATATGTTGTATCAGGGTGAGTTCTTGGCAGAGGGTGAAAAGGTAGAGGAGCAACGCAGTGCGCCGACGACTAATCGCCAGGTTCCGGCCTTCACGTTTGCCTATAACCACACATTGTTTTCTCACCGAGTACATGATGTGTTGTCACTGATTTCATTCGCGGTGAGTGATGAGCATGCCCCAGATAAGTTGATACTCGTGGGTACAGGTGGCGCAGGTCCGATTGCCGCGACCGCCGGGGCAATTGCCGGTGATGCTGTGCAACAGGTGATTATCGATACGCAAGGATTTCGCTTTGCTTCAATCACTTCATACTTGGATCCCAACTTTTTTCCTGGCGCTATCAAGTATGGTGATTTGCCAGCGATATTGGCGTTGAATGTTCCTCGACCGCTCGTTTTGATTGGTGAGGAGACCGTGCCACGTAAAACAGGGTATCTTTATAGTCGAGTGGGCAAACAGGTTCGTTTAGCGGACTCCGTGTTGGCGGCACTACAGTTTAAATAAAATTGGTTTTATTAATACGGGAGAGCAGTACAATGGAAGACTTCAACAGGAGACAACTCCTCGGAGCAGCCGCATCGATTGGAGGCGCAATGGCAATTTCCTCAACGACAAATGGTCAAGAAAGCCAGAATGTGGCCAAGTCAATTCCACGAGTAGCGACAAAGGGCAACATCAAGCATTCGGTTGTGAATTGGTGTTTTAGTAAATACTGGAAAGGCAACGAGCTGATTTCGATTGCCAAGCAACTCGGTTTGGCGAGTGTCGAGTTAATATCGCCGCAACATTTCCCAGAGATCAAAAAACAAGGACTCGAATGTGCAATAGCCTCGGTCAATATTGGCGGCCCGCCGTTTGTAAAAGGATATAACAATCCCAAGTATCATGAGTTGGTGATCGCCGCGACAAAAAAATCTATTGATGCCTGCCACGAGTTTGGATTTAAGAAAGTGATCGCCTTCACCGGCTTCGCCGAGGAGCTGAGCAAAGAAAAAGGTGCGGCGAATTGTGTGAAGGGCTTTAAGGAAGTGATCGGCTATGCGGAAAAACGCGGAGTGACGATTTGCCTCGAACACTTAAACACTCGAGATGATACGCACCCGATGAAAGGCCATCCGGGCTATCAGGGTGATGATGTTGATTATTGCGTGGACATAATTAAGGCGGTTGGCTCTGAACATTTAAAGCTGTTGTTTGATATCTATCATGTATCCATTATGAACGGCGATATTGTGCGGCGTATTCATCAACATGCAGAATATATTGGTCATATCCATACAGCAGGCAACCCTGGCCGCGGGGAGCTCAATGGCGAACAAGAAATCCAATATCCGGCTTGTATGCAAGCACTCGTTGAAATTGGATATAAGGGCTTCGTTGGGCATGAATTCATACCAACTGGTGATCCGCTCAAGGGTTTGATCGAAGCGGTACGTTGGTGCGACGTTTAACTGTGAATCACTCACATTGATTCTAGGCGCTATCAAATCGATGGCATGTTGGTTGTTGTCGAAATGACTCCATTTAAGGCTATATAGCGTTTTACACTGGGTTTCTGGCCCATTTTGTTGCTTCAAGATGTTTTGGCACGCTGTTTGCAAATTAGTTATTACAGTTAAACACCACTTTGGGGTTTATGAGCCATTCACAAACGGAGGTAATGAATTATGAAACGCATCCTATTAGCTTTGACAGTCTTAACAATGACACTTGTATCCTCAGGAGCGGTTCAGGCGGGAGATAGTTTCTTCAGACTATTCTTCACACCTCCGCGTAGTCATACGGCGGATCATGCGGAATTAAATCATCGCGCTTATCATCGCAATGTAGACCATAGCCTAGCACATCAACTTCCAATGACTCGTTACCAGCACAGTGGTTTACATGCGGATTTGGACCATGAAGCCTATCATGATAGTGCAGCACACCACACGGCACATGTTCGAGGATCTTATGTACCAAGAACTAGTTTCTACTATGGTCGCGGTGGTCACCATGCGGGATTCAGCATCCAAACTCGTCGATTCTCTTTCTCCTTCGGGCACTAGTAGCAATCGACATCCTAGGCCTTCCCACTCCGGCCTCTATTTCATCGGCTAAAAACGCGATGACAATAGGGGTCGGTTTTTTATAGTGAGATTGGCTCAGTGGCGTGGGCGCCGTTATAATAAAAACACTATGTTCCCCCGCCTTCCTACCTTCCTTGCTGTAACATTGCTTGCCGCACTCATGGCAAGTTCTATCAATGTTGGTATTGCTGCGCCTGCTAACATAACTTTTGAAAAAGATGTGCAGCCGATACTTAAAGCTCACTGCTTTCATTGCCACGGGGAATTGGTGGAACATCAGGGCGAACTCGATTTACGATTGGCCCGACTTATACTCACTGGCGGCGCATCTGGTCCGGCGATTGTCAAAGGGCAGCCTGATCAAAGCTTGCTGTTGGAATATCTTCGAGACGGCACGATGCCTCCTGAGGATGTCACCCATCGACCGTCGGCTGCCGAAATAACAATTATTCGCAAATGGATTGCTGGCGGTGCAATGACGGCTTATGAAGAACCAGCAAGCTTGGGCGACGGATTTTATATAACGGCAGAGGAGCGAGGGTTCTGGGCCTTTCAAAAAATCCAGCGTCCGGAATTGCCGCAACTATCGCGAGTGTTTGAAACTGAAAATGGCATTGATCACTTTATTGGTGCAAAGCTCGCAGCAAACAATTTGGCATTTTCGCCGCGGGCAGCCAAATCAACCTTACTGCGTAGGGCGACTTTGGACCTAACTGGTTTGCCCCCAACACAAGCGGCGCTGCGAGAATTCAAGAGTTCAACGAACCCAGCCGCGTACGAGCAACTGGTTGATCAACTGTTAGCATCGTCATCCTATGGCGAGCGGTGGGGTCGTCATTGGTTGGATGCTGCTGGCTATGCTGATTCGGAAGGCTATACAGATGCAGACGCCCAGCGCCCCTGGGCATTCAAATATCGCGATTATGTAATAGCTAGTTTCAACAACGACAAACCGTACAATCAGTTTGTTCTCGAGCAGCTTGCCGGTGATGAGATGATCGGCAAGCCTCTCGAAAATTTGACCCCGCGGCAACAGGAATGGATTGTCGCGACGGGGTTTTTACGGAATGCTCCAGATGGAACGGGTTCGGGTGCAGCCACGGAAGCCGCTCGCAACTCAGTTGTTAGTGAGACGATTAAACTGGTTACTTCGTCATTGGTTGGCCTGACGGTTGGTTGTGCACAATGCCATAACCACCGCTACGATCCGATTTCCCAAGCGGATTATTATCGACTGCGAGCGGTTTTTGAACCAGCACTGAATTGGAAGGCTTGGAAAACACCGGCGCAACGCAAAGTTTCACTTTATACGGAAGCAGATCGGCAGCGGAAAGCGGAAGTCGAAGCGGAAGTGAAAGTGGTTGCTGCCCAGCGGACCAAAAAACAGCAGGCATACATCGCCGCAACTTTTGAAACAGAGATAGCGAAACTGCCTAGTGAAGTTCAAACTGAGGTACGCACGGCCCACGACACAGCGGTAAAAGATCGCAGCGATGCCCAAAACAAGCTCATCAAAAAATATCCCAGCACGGTTGTTACTGCGGGTAATCTGTATCTGTTTGATAAAAAAGCCGCCGATGACTTAGCGACGTTTGTGGCGAAACAAGCTACTTTACGCAAGGCGATTCCTGTCGAAGAATACGTTAGGTGTTTAACGGAGCCCCATCAACAAGATCCACCGACAACGTTCGTATTCTCCCGAGGCAATTTTAGTTCTCCCTTAACAGAAGTTGAGCCGCGAGAGCTTGCAGTCTTAGATCCCCGAGGCGTTGCGACCTATGCTGATCGGATAGACAGCATCCCCACCACCGGCCGCCGTTATCAATATGCTCAATGGCTGACTTCCACAGAGCATCCTTTGCTCGCTCGCGTTATCGTGAATCGCATTTGGACACATCATTTCGGTCGCGGCATCGTCGATACACCAGGTGATTTTGGTGCACTCGGCGGACGGCCTTCGCATCCGCAACTGTTAGATTGGTTGGCTGCAGAATTGATGCAAAATGATTGGAGCATCAAACATATTCATCGCTTGATCATGACGTCGGCAACCTATCAACAGTCATCTACTCGGCATGAGCTTGGTAACAAGATCGATCGCCAAAAACGTATGTTGTGGTCCATGCCCGTGCGACGACTAGAAACAGAAAACATCCGAGATTCAATTCTGGCGATTTCTGGGATGCTCAATACGCAAGCAGCAGGTGCGGCTGTCCCTGTTATGGCCGACCGCACTGGCCAATGGGTTGTCGGCAAAGAAAATTTAAATGCGGGTAGGCCAGGTCCCGTGATTGATATGCTGGGACAGCAATACCGCCGCAGTGTTTACATTGAAGTTCGTCGCAGCCGACCGCTGGCGGTATTAGAGCCATTTGACTTGCCAACACTAACGCCCAATTGTACTCGTCGCGCATCTTCTACCGCGGCACCGCAATCATTGCAGATGCTCAACAGTGAGTTTATTACTCAACAGTCTCGTCATTTTGCCGATCGTCTTGTGCGTCTTTCAGATTCTACCGAAGATGCAATTCGGGCAGCCTGGCGACTTGTCTATTCCAAAGAGATCACCGACGAGCAATTTGGCGAGGCAACAGAGTTTATAGCTGCGAGCCAAAAAACACTTACCGCCGACTATCAAGACAAGGGTCTAAAGGACGACGCCAATCGCGATGCATTGGCGTTGTTTTGTCAGGCGCTGATTTCGAGCAATCAATTCATTTATATCGAGTAATGCCATGAGTGACCGTGAGACAATCAATAGGCGGCATTTTATATCGACAAATGCAACTGGCCTGAGCGGATTAGCTTTGGCACTATGGGCTCAGCAGCAAGCTGCGCAAGCTAACCCTAAAAAACCTGATTTAGTACAACCAACATTTGATACCGTGCCCAAAGCACCGCATCGTTTTGGCCAAGCCAAGGCGATGATTTCGTTGTGGATGCAGGGTGGACCAAGCCAAGTCGATTTATTTGATCGTAAACCGGAACTAGAACGACTCGACGGAGAGACGTTTCCGGGGGAAGTAAAATACGATAACGCGGCTCAGGCCAGTTCGAAAATACTGGCAAGCCCCTGGAAGTGGCGGCGATATGGCGAAGCGGGGATGGAGCTTTCCGAATTGATTCCACATATGGGTTCGATTGCGGATGATATTACGCTAATTCGCTCAATGCGTACGGGCGTCAATAATCATGGCCAGAGCATTCGCGCTATGAACACTGGAACGACCGTAGAGATGCAGCCGACATTAGGAAGTTGGTTTTCCTATGGCCTCGGATCCGCTACCGACAGCCTGCCATCCTATTTGGCACTCATAGATCCAGGGCAACTGCCAGTTGACGGAATCGCAAATTGGAATAATGGCTATCTACCTTCTGTCTTTCAGGGCACGGTGATACGACCGACAGAACCACGGATTTTGAATCTCACACCACCTAAACGCCTTGTGGGAAAACCACAGCAGCAGCTGCTAAGTTATCTTGAACGACTCAATCAGCAGCACCTCACAAACAAGCCAGGGGAACGAGATTATCAGGCACGCATTAATATGTACCAGCTGGCAGCGAGGATGCAGACGTCGGCTGTGGAGGCAATGGATCTAAGTCAAGAAACTGC
>DTSG01000252.1 GCA_012965455.1 Planctomycetaceae bacterium
TTTTCTTACCGACTCCGCTGCCGCTCAAATGAATTTGTCATCGTCGTTTGATACGTCTCAAGTAGAGCAATTTAATGTAACACTTGAAGCTTTGCGAAGTCAGGCGATTGCTCAACTCCAAAACGACCCGACGATTCCTAATGAGGAATTACGGTCCTTGGCGATCAAAGCGGTTTCTACTTTTATGGATGTTGGTAAGGCGACACTGAGCTCAGGCAAAATCGACTTGGCCGGCAGTGTGGATTTGAGTGATGCGGGGATCTCAGTGGTCGCAGCGGCGGTAGTGCCACAAGCCGAACAGCTGGATCAAATCGTCCGTGACTTTGTAAGAATTGCCACAGAGCAAGACCCTTCTTTTCCGGAAGTAGAAATAGACGCACTGATAAAGGATGGTACTTCTTTTCATGTGATTCGAATTCCGATTCCTGAGTACGAAGCCGAAGCGCGTTCAGCTTTTGGCGATGCTGTTGAAATTAGTATCGGGATGGGTCCTGATCGAATTTACATTGGCGTTGGCAAAGACAATCTCAAACGATTGGCAGCTGCAATCGATGCATCCGCAGCGGACAAAGGCAAAAAAGTTTCAGCCGCCTTGTTAAAGGGTTCGGCGAATAAGATTTTGCAGTTTGCCGCAGAGCAAACGCAAGATCTGACTTTGCAGCAAGCCGCCGCCGCCGCTGAATCCGTTGCCGGTAAGGATACCGCTAGCATGGAACTCACGGCAATCAAGAATGGTGCTCGTTACCGCATTGAACTTGAAGCCGGTGTGCTTAAAGCCATTGCAGTTGGCATACAGGCCGCTCAAGCTGAAGCAGGGTTGGATGATAGCCCGTTCTAAGCAAAGTTATTGACCAGATGATATAAGCGGTGTCGGGTCATCAGCCTGACACCGCTTTTTTATTTTCCAGACTACACCTGTTTGTGACTTTTAGGTTTATCGATGTCCAGTTCTACTTCCAATAATCTATTTCCAACCACGCGTACTCATATTGCGGCGATTTCAATTAAAGAAATTGCAACGCAGTTCAGTACACCAACCTTCGTTTATGATGCTGAAGTTATTTTGCGACGCGTGGCGGAGCTCAGTGAATTCGATGTGGTGCGTTACGCCCAAAAAGCCAATTCGAACCTCGCAATTCTTGCGTTGATGAAACAGCAGGGAGTCGTGCTAGATGCGGTCAGCGCGGGTGAAATTCATCGTGCACTACGCGTTGGATATCAAGGAGGCAGCGATACTAGCCGCGGGCCGGAGATTGTTTACACCGCAGATATCTTTGATCAAGATGCGCTGGCGCTTGTGCAGGAACATAACATTCACGTTAATTGTGGTTCGGTGGATATGATTGAGCAGCTCGGCAAGGTGACGCCGGGCGTAGAAATTACGTTGCGCATCAACCCGGGGTTTGGGCACGGACACAGTGAAAAGACAAACACGGGTGGCTCTCAATCAAAACATGGAATTTGGCACGAGCAACTAGCAGAGTGTAAAACGCTCGCTGCTCAGTATGATATCACCATTACCGGATTGCATATGCATATTGGTTCAGGGTGTGACATGGAGCATTTGTCGCAGGTTTGTGGTGCGCTTGAAAAAGCGGTTGCCGTTGTTGGTGATACGGTTCGTACGATTAGTACCGGGGGTGGGTTGCCGATCCCCTATAGTGCAGAAGAGGCACATATTGATTTGCGACAGTTCTACGCATTGTGGAACGCTGCACGACAGCGGATTGTCGACCAAGTTGGTCATGAGGTGTGCTTGGAAATCGAACCTGGCCGCTTCTTAGTTGCCGAAAGCGGATTCCTAGTCACTCAAATTAGATCTATTAAAACGACTTCTGATAAACGATTTTATTTGGTTGACGCTGGATTTAATAACCTTGCTCGACCAATTATGTATGGAGCCTATCATCCGATTTCAATTGCAGTCGAAGAGAACGAAAATAGCAAACATGTTGATGTTGTCGTCGGTGGCCCATTATGCGAATCGGGTGATATATTTACTCAGCAGGAGGGTGGATTCGTTTGCACTCGGAGCCTACCAGAGGCACAAGTTGGAGATTACTTAGTGCTTGAGTGTGCTGGTGCCTACGGCAGCGTGATGGGGTCCAATTATAATTCGAAATTGCTCGCTGCCGAAGTGATGATTCATGATGGAATGGCGCATTTGATTCGAGTACGGCAGACATATGACGCTTTGATGGCCGACGAACGAGTTATTGACGCATAAAAAAGTATCGGCAAAGACGCCAGCAATGGCGACTTTCGGTGGCTAACCTATTTGCTCCGTGCCGATTAGTATTTATAATCAACACCACGATGAGATACCTAAAATACAGGTAGTGTTCAATTTTCAACGGATGCCTTTGATGGCCGCAAAAAAAACAGCCCGAAAAAAAGTGCCCAAGACATTGGCTGTCATCAATGCTGATAATTGCACAGGTTGCGAGGCCTGCCTGGAAGTATGCCCAGTGGACTGTATTGAAATGAAGCACTTCGGCTTGGGTACGAAGGGCAACCAAAGTTGGTGTGAAATCGACTTAGAAGCATGTGTTGGGTGTGACGTGTGTGTGCATATTCCCACGAAATCTTCAAATCCATATGAGCTTCTCGTTTGTCCATGGGATGCGATCGAAATGGTTCCCACGGAGCATGTCGCGGCTGTCGTCGCTCAAATTGGTGGTCCACCAGAATATATCTATGAGAACTGGGATCGTCTCGTCGGCACTGCTCAGCATCTAGCGGAACTTCGCGCAGGCGGTTAATTAGCGCATCACGAATTTATACAGATTCCCGCGAATTAGAAAATTGGACAGGGTTGTAGCGAAATCTATTTTCCCCCTGATCAACGGGTAGTTGTGCCACCCATTTGCTTGCGCACTTCGGTAAGAATTTGAGATTCAAACTCTTCATGCCACAGAGCTGGAAAACCGTAATAGGTATTGGATCCACCCCCTTCATATCCACCTTCGCGTAAAACTCGTAGCGACGGAATATACGCCATTACATCGTTACTGTACCCCGCCACCCAAATTGCAGGATTGCGGTAGGGGCTTGTCGGTTGTGCCCCTTGTTTGATTTTAATTGCGTAATCGATCACCACTTCGCCGCCAAGAAAAATCCACTGGACGCTGTTGCCGAGGTGCCACGTCTGAATTGGGTAGGCGTATGTTTGCGGTAAGGCGTTATTGCTATCGAGTTGGTTGAGCAGATATTGAGCGTATGGTTTTTCATACTGATTCCCGTCGCGTTGTATAGTTTCAAGGTCCTGTCGTGTTTTTGGTGCAATCGTGCGGCCTTGGATTTCACGATACTGAGTTTGCAATGGGCCAACGACTTTTTGCATGCGACCTTGCAAGACACTGTTGACGGCGGCTGCCAAGCGACGGCCATATGTTTTGGCAAGCTCGACGGTTCTACGCGGCAA
>DTSG01000253.1 GCA_012965455.1 Planctomycetaceae bacterium
CGACGACCAAGATCAATCCCAGCCGTGATATTTCCCCATTGATCGCTGCCGCCTACTTGCAATTCACAGCCATATGCTTGGTGTAAGTGCACGAAGTCATAAGCTTGCAGTAACATGTAACTGAACTCGGTATAGCTCAAACCGCTCTCACCATCGAGTCGGCTTTTGACGGAATCTTTTCCAAGCATCACATTGACTGGAAAATTCTTCCCAATATCACGCAAGAACTCCAAGAATGTGAATGACTGCATCCAATCCAAATTGTTCGCGAGAATTGCGTCACCGCCAGACTCTTCGAAATCTAGAAAGCTCTCCATTTGGCACTTGATTGCCGCAGTATTGGCTGACAATTTCTCAACCGTTAATAGATTACGCTCCTGGCTTTTACCACTAGGGTCCCCAATCATCCCTGTGGCACCGCCAATCAATGCAATCGGTCGATGTCCCGCTTGTTGAAAACGACGCAATGTCATCACTTGCATCAGATGCCCAATGTGCATACTGTCCGCAGTGGGATCAAAGCCGATATACAACGTCCGCGGTTTTTCCTGGAGCCACGGCTCAAGTTCAGCGGTTGTTTGATGGATTAAGCCTCGTTCCGAGAAATCAGCCAGTCCCATGTTCATAGTATCGGTATCATTCATAGCAGTCACATCATTCGCGTCTTCAAAACAGTTGTTTATTATGTTTTGATTATGTCAAATCGCGACGTTTGTGGATACGACGCATTCTAAAAGTTCACCGGCTATTAGCAAAAAACACCGGCTTTTAAAACATTATGTGAAATAGCTATCGCCACATATCATCGAGTGGATTAGTAGGCGTATCTAACTTTGGTTTCGGCAAAGCACGCATCGCCATTTCAACAAAGCGCAGATCACCTTGGGTCGTAATTTTTCGGTTGAGCGGAGAACCTTTTACGATTTGAACATCGTAGCCTGCCCACTCAAGTAATTGAGCTTCATCTGTTGCCTGCGCGCAGTTTTCAACGTTGGTATACGCCGCTTCTAAGAACTCACGCTTGCAAACTTGAGGCGTTTGAGCTTCCCATAACCCTTCGCGTTCGACAGTTTCCTGAACCTTTCCATCCACCACTCGCTTGACCGTAGAAACAATCGGAGTCGCTAGGATTGCCGCACCGCTGCGTTGCGCCTCCATAAACAACTCGTCAATCCAAATCTCTGAGATGCAAGGACGAGCCGCATCATGGACTGCAATCAACTCAACTCCGGCTTGAACTTTTGCGAGCCCTTTTTGGACGGAACTGGATCGAGTCGCTCCACCGATGGTCACATCCACACCTAATATTGCAGTTTCAGCGCCAAATCGAATACTAAAATCCTCTCGGTCTTCTTCAGCAATAACCAGGATCACTTGTTTTACGTCACTGCGATTGATAAATCGATCCACACAATGCAACCACACCGCACGATTCTTTAGCGGTGCAAACGGCTTCTTGTAATGGTCATCACGAAAGCGACTGCTCTTGCCCGCAGCCACAATTATGACAGCGACATGTCCAGAGTGCCCCGTCAGTCCTGTGGATTCCTGTTGTTGCATCTAATTCCGCCTCAATCAGTTCTTTCGTACATCGCTTGTAATATTGAATCAAATTTTGCAGCAATCTGAGAGCGTCGTAATGTCCCTTTAGGAGTCAGCATATCATTTTCCGGCGTCCAAGGTGACTGCACCAATGCCACTTTTCGAATTTGCTCGTGGGGAGCGAAATCGTGTAGTTGCTGCTCAACAACTTTATAGAACCATTGCTCAACGTTGGGACTATCCACCCAAACAGCAGGATCTCCCGACAAGTCTAATCGATTTACGAATTGTTCCCAATTTGGATGGACCAATGCCACTAAATAATCATAACCGTGACCGTACACCATCACTTGTTCTATAGCCGCATGCTCTTGTAATTCCGTTTCCAGCAACTCTGGCCAAATATTCTCACCGATGGTTGTCACGATCATCTCGTCGAGGCGTCCGGTAACAAACAAAAATCCATCATCGTCAAGGCGACCTAAATCGCCGGTTTTGAACCAACCAGCTTCGAAAGTAGCTGACGTTAGAGCAGCATCTCGAAAGTACCCTGCAAAAACATGTGGACCCTTAATTTGAATCTCACCTACGTCGCTGATCCGCACATCCGTCTTGTTCAGTGGCTTCCCAACAGACCCGATTCGTTGTGTGTTGCGGCTATTTAACGTTGCCACTGGTGAGGTTTCCGTCAGGCCATATCCTTCGAGCATTGTGATACCACGTTGCTGAAAGAAATAAAACGTTGCATCGTCCAATGCCGCCCCACCAGAATTTACTTGATTTAGCCGACCACCCCACACGCTCGAGTTTTCATTGCCCGTTAAACCTGCTGCCTCAAGCAACCGCCGAAAGTACAATGGCACTCCATTGATGTGCGTCGGCTGGATATGTGTTAAGTCCGAGATCGCATTTTTCTTATCTGAGGCAAGTGTCAAGCGATGCCCACCAACAATCCACGCATACAAGTCACAGGTGCGAGCAAATGCATGGAACAACGGCAAAAAGCAATATTGATGATCCGCTTGGTCAAACCCGTATCGATGTAAAGTCTGCTCAGCATCGAAAGCCAAATTGCCGGCACTCAACATGACACCTTTTGGCGCCCCAGTGGTCCCGGAGGTATAGATAATTGTAGCTATTCGATCGGAATCACACTCAGCCGGCAATTCCTGCTTTACATCTATTTTAACCAAGCTAATGATCTCGTCCCACGATCCCAGCACGGTACAGTGGGCATTGTCATCCGTAATAGGCGGTTCGTCAAACATGGTCAAGACATCAATTGTAACTGGCACAGTGCCCAGACGTTCACGAATATCGACAATCAATAGACTCATGCCAGAATGTCGCATTTGTGATTGCAGTTGTTGTGAACTTAATTGCGTGCTCAGGGGAACACTCACCGCTCGCAGGTAATGGCACGCTAGGTCTGCGATGATCCATTGCCAACAATTTTCCGCACAAATCCCCACTCGATTGCCCTCACAGACACCGAGGTTTTGCAGTCCATTCGCGAATTTGGATACCTGTTGCCACAGTTCCTGCCATGTGAACCACGTCCAACGTTCATGCTGAAAGACTTGCAATGCGGGGCAATCGCCACGCTGTTTTACATGTTCTAACAGTTTCTTGATTAGCACCATAAATAGAAAAGCCCTAAAAACCTAACCCGTCAATCCAATGCCCATCTATAATAACGTGCAACCCAATTATCCAGAGTATTTTTTTATGGTTCATACACGGTAATCTCGTCTGGTTGTCTTCTTATTCCGACAATGACCCCTTTCTTCCCGTCACATCGTTTAGTTCTGTCATATTCATACCCCAACCTCTTCAACTCATTCAGTAAGAATTCCC
>DTSG01000254.1 GCA_012965455.1 Planctomycetaceae bacterium
TTATTATTTAAATTTTCTAAATGGAAATATAAAATTTTTAAAAAACAATATAGTAAATTTAAACTTAGAAGCTAAAGATGATAAATATCTTTTTCCTATTGACCAGGCATTGACTAAACATAGCGATGCTGTCGCTCCTAACATAAAACTCTACTTTGCAACTCAATCTCCTGAAGGTGAACCAGACCATTTAGGAACTTTTACCTCAAACAAAACGACCAATGCTCGTCTCAAAGCGCCTAGGCAAAGTTGTGACTGGGTATTCATCTCTGCAGTTTTAGGCTTACAACAGAAGGCGATGCAGTTAGGAGGAGATGCCGTCGTTAATATTCATAGCTACTTTGGACAAATTGAAATGTCTGATGAGGATGTGTATGTGCCGCCATCAAGAATGTTCGATGCAACTTGCCCTGTCGTTGTATCTCCAAAAGCTGTTCCGGTGAGCGACTCTGTTTCAAACCATGTTTGGGCGCCAGCAAACATTGCTGTCGTGAGCTCGGCTAGTTGGTCGCCAGTTAATTCAAACTGCGAAGCTGCCTCACCAAAATCAGGGGCGATTGGACCCAAAACATCTGACTGCCACTGTGTTCCTGTTTGTGCTTCCCAATCAGCGATGTCAACAGCGAAACCAATGTAGCCATCAACCTTCGCGTATCTGTCACGATAATCAATGATGCCATCATTCCAGCCAAGTTCTTGATCGATGGAATCAACAACGCCATCTCCGTTTCGATCACTTCGTGCGTTATCAATGAGTGCCGCGAGTTGCAAGTCCTCTGAAAACTCTTGAGCCAATCCTGGTGAACCAGCTGCAGCAGCAAGCACTGCATCATAGACAACACCAATATCACCATCACTGTCGTAATGAGAAAGGAATAAGTCCATCTCGGTTACATATTGATCACCGTCATAATCTATCAACGAACCACCAAGACCCGCGCTCTCGCTTGGGTGATTCGGGCGCAATCGGTTGTCGCCATCTACATCATTGGCTAGTAAAAGATTAAAAAAGTTACTCATTTCGCCATCAAGGGCAACTGAATCCAAACCAAAAAAATCACTTCGCATAACGAGCGGATTGCCAAACTGTGGATTTAATTCTCCCGATTCAATACCGTAACGAGTTCCGATAGGACCCTCCACCAACACATTTCGTCCAAGCATAATTCTTGACATTGCAACGAGCGCATAATTGATGCGTTTGTCTAAATCAAATTGCATTGAAATTGTTCTACTGAGGCCATCAAACTCACCGACACTTGTAATCAATACACGTGTATCGTTTTCAATAAGTTCATACGTCAACCGAAAATAAGTGTCACCGGTCGTATCCAATGCAACTGGTTTCAAAACGAGTGTATGTTCATCGGAGCTCAGCGATGGAAGTAATGCGTCACCAGCGGTCACTTCAATAGCGTGCAAATCAACTTGATTGTATACATCTTGAAGGCAGTGCACGATGCCAGTCCCAGTTGGTGAACCAACGCTGTAGTCGCTCGCGGTTAACACCGATACCTGTCCGTCTGCAGCAGTCCATGTTCCTCGCCACAGTTTTTCTGCAAGGTCACTATCAATCACGCCCTTGTCAATGACAAAGCGATTGACTTCACTGAGTAACCTTCTACTCGCGAAGGAAAGTCCAGACTCGGCTGCTGATTGCGCCTTTGCAATTCCAATAATCGCTTGAGCGCTTCGCATATTGGTCCATGAAACACTTGCAATTCCTGCAGTAATTGCAGCAATGACTGTAAGCATCAAAAGTGCTGGAACTGTCGCCCACCCATTTTTTACTCTTGTTATCTTGGAGCAACCCATATTAACCTAGCTGTTTCCTCTCCCGAATAGAACACAATGACTTCAAGTCGTAATACATTAGAACCACCATCGGCTACAACTTGGGTCACATTAAATGGATCAACACACTGCACGGTAATTTGCTGCTCCCAATCGTCCATACCGACGATAGTTGTGCCGGTTGCGTCGATTGGTCCGGTGCCTGCTGAGTCTGCGAACACAGCATCATCAAGATCGTCAAGATCATCGATGTCATATGGCAACACTTCCCCAAGTTCTATACCCCATGTTGAATCGCCCGTGATTGGATCGTTCGCTTGCAACAACAACGACAGTTCACGAATTTCGGTTGCCAATCGCATTCCTGTTGCAAGTTTTTCAGATTCTACTGCTTGAATGTGCCACGCTTGTTGTGAACCAACAACTGCCACGACACCAATGCCAACCACTGCAATTGCAACAGCTGACTCGACAAGCCAAAAACCCCGCCTTGTTATTGATCGACGTCTGCTCATCCGCCTGATACCACCGCGCTCATTTTGAAAATCGGGAGAATAATTGCCATTGCAATGAAACCAACAATCCCACCCATGAACACAATCATTGCTGGTTCAAGCAAACTTGTAAATGTTTTAATCGCGTCGCGAAGAACGCGGTCGTAATATTCTGAAATTTCTTCGAGTACATCACCCAACTTACCTGATTCTTCCCCTGCAGAAATCATTTGCACAACTGGTTTTGGAAGCAAGGGCGTAGATTGAAGTACCTCGTTGATTCGCCTTCCCTCTTGCACGCCGTCGCTTACAGCGGTCCACAGCACTTTATATTTTCGATTACCTGAAATATTTCCTGTCACTTCCAACGCACTGACCATGGGCACACCAGCATTCACTAATTCCCCGAGTGTTTGAAGTGACCGAGTGATATACAACGCCCTGAGCATTTTCCTTACTACTGGCAATCTTAATTTCCATGTATCTAGAAATGCTCCGCCACGTTCGGTTTTACTTCCAAATATGCTTCCAACAACACCCATGCCAATAACAATTGGCACTGTCCACCAGTACAGCACCATCCACGCACTTAACCCCATAAGAAAAACTGTTGGCCAAGGCAAAATAGATTCCTTGCCAACAAAAACGCCTGCAAATCGTGGAAGCACAAATGTCAAAAGGAAAATCGTCACGCACAAAGCAAGCCCGCCAATGACTGCGGGATAAATGCTAGCGCCAACAATCATTTTTTTTGTTTCAATTTGGCTTGCGACAATTTTTGCAATTCGGTCGAGCATGTGTCCAAATGATCCAGACAACTCACTTGCCCTCACCATGTTGATGTATAGAGGCGAAAACAGTTTTGGGTAATTCGCAATAGCGTCAGAGAATGTGCAACCTGCTTCAATGTCTTCTTTAATCGATAACAGAATTGTTTTAAATTTTTCATTCTCAACATTTGCGCCAATTCCATCAATTGCGGCTCGCAAACTGATTCCAGCTCTCACCATGACGGCGAGTTGAGTTGTGAAATCGAGTATATCTCGTTTTGATGGTCCATTTCCTGTATTGAGGACCAACCAAACTTTCTGAAGAAAGGTTTCAT